>CANJOG010000343.1 GCA_947475475.1 Acetobacteraceae bacterium | reverse complement strand
GTTCCTCCATCGATTTTGCTGCGCATCACATCACGCAAGCACGTTGTTGAGTGTATGCTAACACGGGTTCGCATTGGTTTGGAAGCAACGTCACGGTCGGAATGTGCCGGTGGACCGCCCAGCTTTCTGATACCAGAAAACTCGCGCCCGCAGGAACGGTGTTGCAAATTTTGCAGAAAAACGGCTCAAAGGAAGCGAGGAACGAGGAGCCCTGCCAACGTCGTGAACGCCTGCCCTTGTCCGGCATGGCCACACGGGCGTTCGTGATGATCCCGAAACGAGGTAACGTCATGTCGTTAACCATGCTTGGCATTCCCCCATCCTGGCCAATTTTCGCCGACGGGGTGGATTGGGACGATGCGCGGGATGCGATCGAGTCGGCTGAACTTGGCGATGGGCTGCCGCTGATTCCCCCGACGCCAGGGCGGATCGGCGCCATGCTGGCCGGGGTGCCCAATCCTTCGGGCCCGATGGGGTTGGTGGCCCCGATGATGGGCATCCTGACACCCGCAGCTGCCGCCTATTGCTGTGTGATTGCCGGTGCCCGGCCTGAGGAACTTCCGGTTGTCCTGACAGCGCTGAGCGCCTGCCTGGAGCCAGAGTTCAACCTGCTGGGTATCCAGACAACAACCGGCACCGCGGCGGTCGCGGTCATCATCCATGGTCCGATCCGGGCCAGACTCGGCGTCAATGGTGGCGGCAATTGCCTCGGCCCTGGTAACCGCGCCAATGCGGGCATTGGCCGTGCCTTCAATCTGGCGCTGAAGGGAATCGGTGGGGCGCTGCCGGGCATCGGCGATATGGCGACCATGGGCCAGCCAGGAAAATACGTGTTCTGCCTCGCCGAAGGCGAGGCATCGGACGCCTATCCCGCCCTACATGTTCGCCGCGGCCTCACCGCTGATACGGATGCGGTGACCGTCCTGGCGGTGGGCGGGACAATGGAGGTGCTGCCGGAAGGTGAACAGGATTCGGCGGAATCACTTTTGGTGCCCCTCGTCGCCGCCATGGTGTGGGGCCGCTACGCGGCGCAATCTTCCCAAGGTGGGCCACAGCCCGAACAGTTCCTGCTTCTGCCGCCAGAGGTCGCACGCCAATTGTCGCGCTCGGGGCATGACGTTCGGGGGTTCCAGGCTGCTGCTTTCGCCTTGGCCAGGGACGCCAGCCCTTGGGATCTGCTGTCTCATGCGGGTGAGCGCTGGTCTGTCCCATCGCCGGCGTTGGCATCAGTGCCCGAGCATATTCATCCTGTCGTGACGGGAGGCGTCGGGATCAAGATGACTGTTCTGCCAGGTTGGGCGGGCGGCAGCCGTTCTGTAACCAGAGCGATCATGACATCCTTTTAAACGAGTGCCAAAGTTTCAGCGAGAGACCGGGGCACTCGCGTCGGCAGCCTCTGATCACCGCAGCGCGTATTGGCTCGAGACATGCAGGATTGGTTGAACGGTCGTACGGCTTTGCTGCGCCAGAGGGCTGGCTGACATCGGGCCGCGCGTTGTTGACAGCCCAATTCGGCATGCACAGAATGGAAGAATCATAAGGAGGAAACAACATGTCCATAAGGTTGACCCGCCGTCGCGCGCTCATGCTGGCATCCGGAGTACTGCCCGCAACGTTGGCGTTTCGTTCAGCACGCAGTGCGGATGCCCCCTTTGTCGTGGGCGCGGCACTGCCTATGTCCGGGCCGTTTTCCAACTATGGCGAATTGACCGAACGGGCATTGAAGGCCGGTGCCGCACGCGTCAATGAAGCCGGTGGCATTCTTGGCCGCAAGGTCGAACTGCTGGTGCGGGACGATGCCGGAAATGCCGGGCGGACGCTGCTGGCCGTCAAGGAATTGGTCGGCGAACGCAAGGTCGATTTCCTCTATCCCGAACAGATCAGCGGTTTCGCCCTCGCGGTGCTACCGTATACGACCGAGGAAAAGGTGCTGACGATTACCAGCGCCACCGCTCCACAGGTGGGCGATGCCGCGAAATTCCCCTACAGCTTCCAGTATTCTGAGACGGCGCCGCAACGCGTGCCAGCCGTGGCGCAGGCACTTGTCAAGTTCGGTGGCAAGCGCGTCGGCATCCTCGTCAGCACCAATCCCGGCACGACGCCGATGGGCGACGGCCTCGCTGACGTGTTGCCCAAGAAATACGGCATGAGCGTCGCAGGATATCGCCAGTTCACTGCCGATACGAAAGATTTCACGCCGCATCTGCAAGCGCTGCGCGACGCGGGCGCCGATATCATTGCTTTCGACTCGGTTGCCCAGGATGGCGTGCGCCTGGTGATGACCGGCATGCAGAGTCTTGGCTGGACCGCAAAAGTGATTTGCGGCCCGGCGGCACTGACGCGGAATCTGGCCGAGCAGGTTCCCGAAGCTGTCAAGGGGCAGTTCTTCGCTGTTAATTTCCGCGCTGGGGTCAAGGTGCCGGGCGCCGCGCGACCAGGTATGGACGATCTGATCGCCAAGTTGAAGGCGATGGGAACGATCGAAAATCTCGGGCTTTCGGCCATGAATCACGACATCGTTTTTCTAGCCAAATGGGCGCATGAGACTGCGCAGAAAGAGGCCGGCAATACCACATCGGACACGCTGCGCCGCATTCTCGAAAGTGTCGGTGGCCGCTCCTATCCGGATTCCTATTGGCTCTTCGCGGGGAATCCCCATTACACGGCGAAGGATCATTCGATGGCCAATGCGGATGCATCCAAGCTCTACGGCCTTATCGGCGTGAGCGCGCCGGTTGATGGTGCCTATGCGGGGGAAGCCCTCGATATTGTCTGACAAATCGTACGTAATGACGCGGCGAGGCATTCCGGCGATCGGGGTTGCCTCGCCGGAATGCCCTCCTGCATGTCGAACTGACGGCGCCGCGCTCGAAAATTTTGAGGCCTCCAGGTGATTCCCGTACGGTTTGGTATTGGCGCGTCCGTTCATCGCGTCGAAGACGCGCGCCTCTTATCGGGGCGGGGGCGCTATCTCGGGGATATCATCCCGGCGGGCGCGGCGCACGGCGTCTTCGTGCGGTCGCCAGTGGCGCACGGCAAATTCCAACTGCCCAACCTGCCCGATATTCGCGCGATGCCGGGCGTTCTTGACGTCATGACGTTCGAGGATATCGCCGAGTGTGGTCTGCTGACGTCAATTCCTCCCCTAACAGAACATCAGATTTCCGATTTCCAGGCGCCGCATTTTCCAATTCTTGCTAAAAATGTTGTGCGCTTTCTCGGCGATGCAATCGCCTTCATTGTGGCCGATACGGTTCTTGCCGCGCGCGATGCGGCAGAGGCGTTGCAGGTCGAGATCGACAGCCTCCCCTGTGTTGTGGAGATCGCCGACGCGGTCCGGGCGGATGCGCCCCGGATTTGGGACACCCATCCGGGCAATATCGCCTTCCGCTCGGAATTCGGCAGCGCGGCGGCGATTGGCGAGGCATTCGCCAACGCAGCACATATTGTCAGGCTTCGCGTCGAAAATAACCGCCTTGTCGCCAACTACAT
>CANJOG010000342.1 GCA_947475475.1 Acetobacteraceae bacterium | reverse complement strand
TGAGCCGAAATCGGCGGCGATGGCGGCAAAGACGCTGCGCACGGACTCGTTGCTGCGGGTATCGGCAATGTAGCCTCTGATCTTGCGGCCGCTCTCCGCCGCTATCTCGGCGGTGGTTGCATCGAGAACTTCCTGGTTGCGGGCCAGGATTACGACATCTGCGCCTTCCATGGCCAGGCCGCGCGCGACCGATTTGCCGATGCCGCGGCTGCCGCCGGTGACGACGGCAACCTTATCCGTGAGGCCAAGATCCATGCGGGCGATCTTTCAAAGTGGGGGCGGTTGGAAGCGCGCGCGGATGGTCCGGATCAGGCGGATTTCCGTGCCGCCGTAAAGGAATCTGGCATCTCGCACGGAACGGTTCCCATATCGGCGGGCAGGGAGATGTCGAGCGCTTCGAGATCGTCCGATGTGCGTAATTCGTTATGCTTGGTGCCGCCGGGGATCACCATGACGTCGCCGGCTTCGGCGCGGATTTCGGTGCCGTCCTCGAATTGCAGATCGACCCAGCCTTTGATGACGTATCCGAGCTGGGTTTCGCAGAGATGGTAGTGCCAGCCGGTTTCACGATCCATGGCGGAGATGCAGGTGGAGACCTGGGCGCGGATGCGGCCATTGGTGGCAGCGGTGACGCCGGTGTCACGGTATTTGAAGAAGGAACGGCGGCCGGGTTCGAAGGATGAGTTGTCTTTGGTGGAGATGTGAAAGCTCATCGGCGTGAGCGGCTGCGTTGCCTTGGTCAGTTCTTCGGGCTTCAGAGACTGGGTGCCGTGATCGATCGAGCTGTCGGGCATTGTTTTCTCCTCCTGATTGCGTGCAACCCTTTGGGACGACTTCCACCTTGGATGAGAGCCTGCCCTGGCCGCTTGTTGTGCCTTGCGGATGGATGCTAGCGGGATAGAGGAAGAAATTCCAGGCTGAACCGGCGGAGAGGGGGAAACCATGGCTGATATCAAGAAAAGCCAGGCAGATGGCGGCGGTGTCGCGGGGCGGCGGGAAAGCCTGGCGGAGAGTCTCGCGGCGGGGGCGACGGTGTTATCGTCCTGGATCACTCTGCCGGAGCCGCTGGTGCTGGAGACGACGTTGCGGGCCGGATTCGATGCAGCGACGATGGATATGCAGCACGGATTGCACGGCATCGATGCGGTGCTGCGCGGCATTGGGGCTGCGGCCCTGGTTGGCAAGCCGAGCGTGGTGCGGATTCCGGTGGGTGATTTTTCGATGGCGGCGCGGCTGCTCGATATGGGCGCGCATGCCGTGATCGCACCGATGATCAATACTGCTGATGACGCGCGGAGATTTGTCGAGGCGACAAAATATCCGCCGGTGGGCGAACGCAGTTTCGGACCGTTGCGCGCCATGGCATTGTTCGGCGATGAGACGCCGGCGGCCTATCTGGCGCGGGCGAATGTGACGACGATGAGCATCGCGATGATCGAGACGATGCAGGCCGTGGCGGCGCTGGATGATATTCTGGCGGTTCCTGGAATCGACGCGGTGTTTGTGGGGCCGGCCGATTTATCGCTCAGCCGGTTTGCCGGAGAGAAGATCGCGCCGGCCGATCCAGAGATTGTTGGATTGATGCGTATGATTGCGGCGCGCGCGATGGCGGCTGGAAAGATTGCGACCACGGTGGCGGATGGTCCCGAGCGGATCGGCCTGGTGCGGGAGATGGGCTACCGGTTCATCGGCGTCGGCACCGATGTTGGATATATCGCGCGCGGGGTCAAGGGATTGATCGACGGGGTGATTCGCTGAGATCAGCGCAGCAAGGGCATGACCTGCTCGCCGAAGCGTTCCATCTCGCTGGCGAGGGGGTGGAATTGCAGCAGGAAGGTCTCGATGCCGACGGCTTCGTAGGCGCGCATGCGCGCGGCGATGTGGTCGGGGCTGCCATAGAGGCCGCAGGCCCAGCCATTATTGGTGCCGAGATCGCGGGCGAGGTCGGCGTCGTCGCGGGCATTGGTCTGGTGTGACATGGTAGAGTCGCCTGACACGCGCAGGATGGTTTTGAGGTTGGCGAGGCGATTGGCTTCTTCCAGGGTGGTTGCTTCATCGGCACGGCAGCAGACGAAAGCGGCGACGCCGAAGCGCGGTGGGGCGCGGTTGGCTGCTTCGGCGCGGCGGGAGATGTCGCGCACTGTTGCTGCGGCTTCTTCGATCGAGCGGCCATTCATCAGGAAGATATCGGCATGGCGGGCGCCGAAATCGCGACCGGCTTCGGAATCGCCACCGAAATAGAGTGGCGGGCGGGGATGCGGGCGCGGCGCGATGGTGGCATTGGCAGCGGAGTGGTAGTGCCCGTTGAAGCTGAAATTTGGTGTGCGCCACAGGCCGAGAATGACGGCGAGAAATTCCTCCATGCGGGCGTAGCGTTCATCATGGTCGAGCGTGGGCAGGCCGAGCATCTCGAATTCGCGCATCCACCAGGCGGCGATCAGGTTGATGGCGAAGCGGCTATTGGAAATCTGCGCAATATTGGCGGCCATCTTGGCGACAATGCCGGGCGGGCGGAGGCCGGGTTTGACGGCGGCGATGATTTCGATGCGTGAGGTGAGAGCGGCGAGAGCCGCGGCGGTGGTCCAGCAATCGAGCTGGTCGAGGTCGGGGCCGAGCGGGTTGATGTAGTGCTCGGCGATCAGCAGCGTGTCGAAGCCAATCTGCTCGGCGAGCAGGGCGGTGCGTTTGGCGTGGTCGAAACTGGCGTCGAATTCGTCGGTGCGGGCCGACGCGATCCAGTTGCCATAGACGGGAGACCAGAAGCCGAGGCGCATGGGGCGGGCTCGTGGTTATGGGGCCGGGTGTTGGCGGGAGGACATTGTGACGCCTCCCGCCGGACCCTGGCGGGGCATTATTTCGCGGTGAAGCGCTCGGTGATGGGCTCGAAGAAGGCGGCGTAATTGGCTTTGTTCTGCGCCGGATTCTTCGGCATCTGGTCGGTGCCGGACCGGCGGCCGATTTCGGCGGCGACAGCCATGACGTCATCGGCCTCGATCTCATAGGTGGCGAAATACTGGTATTGGGCCTTGGACGGATCCGTGCAGATCTTGAAGCGCTGGGCGGCGACGACGCCGGGAACCTTCAGCACGTCGGGGATGTGCTGCTCGGTATAGAAGCGGTTGAATTCCTCTTCCTGACCTTCGAGTGGGTTGGTCAGGGCGATAAGTGTGTAGCTCGGCATAGGGCGTGCTCCTCAGTGTGTTTGGCTGAGACTCGCACGGATGCCCCGGATGGCCAAGAGTGGGCGGGCCAAGAGAGGCTACACACGAAGAAGGCTCCGGATTGCTCCGGAGCCTTCGACTCGCCGCGCAGCGAGACGCTGCGGAGCTGTGGGTCCGTCAGGCCGTGTGAGCAGCCTTGGCGGAGGTCCAGGCCCGTGCGGTGCGCGCTGCGCTGATCGAATGAGACACTGGATCACCTCCTTTCGGTTGTCGAGGGTGGCAGCGTAAGCCTCGCGCGATGCGGCGTGCAAGGAAAATGCGCGTGCGCGTGTGGGTGGATTGC
>CANJOG010000341.1 GCA_947475475.1 Acetobacteraceae bacterium | reverse complement strand
GAGACCGAGAATGCTGAGCGTTGTTGCGAGGGTCCAGTTGAAGCTGGCGAGCAACTCACCGACCAGGCGCTGATCCGTGCCGACGGCGATGCGTGCTGGGCCACGCCCACCTGCCAGGGTGACGACCATTTCCCGGAGGAAGACCTTGCCGGTCGGGCCTGGCGCCTGCGTCTGCACTGTTTGGCCTGGCCGGTCAAAAGCGAGTCCGAGCGACAGCCGCGCCGCACCGAGTGAGGGAGAGCGGAGACTGTCTCCGTCCGGCCGCTCGATCTGCCAATAATAGCCGGAGTTCTCCGTCAGGAAGCGGCGATCGCTCAGCGGCGCGCGCAGATGGATGGCGGTGTCGGCCGACGGTTCGATGAGATTGAACAATTCTTCTGAATGGTGGGCAAGTTCCTCGACATATTCAAATTCGACATGGCCGCGCACAACATTGGCGAGCAGCAGCCCGCCAATGCCGACGCCTGCGAAGATCCAGACCAGCGTGCCGGCGATCAGGCGCGCGTGAAAGCTGCGCAGGAAACCGGGGCGGTGCGGCGGGTCGGAGTGTTCCAAAGTCTCAGCCCATCCGGTAGCCGAGGCCGCGCACGGTGCGGATGGCGTCGCGGCCCAGCTTCTTGCGCAGCCGGCCGATGAAGACCTCGATCGTGTTGGAATCGCGCACATCGTCCATGGCGTAGAGATGCTCAGCCAGGTCGCCCTGGGAGACGATGCGGCCGGGGCGGCTCATCAGGTGGAAGAGTAGTTTCTGTTCCTGCGCGGTCAGCTCCACGTCCTGGCCGTCGACGCTGACGCGGCCGGCGGCCTGGTCGAATGCGATGGCGCCGAGACGGAGCACCGGCTGGATCGTGCCCGCCGCGCGGCGGATCAGTGAGCGCAGGCGAGCGGCGACTTCGGCGGCGTGGAAAGGCTTGCCCAGATAGTCGTCGGCGCCGGCGTTCAGCCCTTCGACGCGCTCGCTCCAGGTGCCCCTGGCGGAGAGGATGAGAACGGGCAGGCTACGTCCGGCCCGGCGCCAGCGTGCCAGCACCTCCAGCCCCGGCAGGCGGGGCAGGCCGAGATCGAGAACGGCGGCGTCATAGGTGCCGGTATCGCCCATGTACCAGCCGGTATCGCCATCTTCGGCGCGGTCCACCACAAAGCCGGCCGCCTCAAGTGCCTCGGCAAGGCGGGTGGCCAGATTCGTATCGTCCTCGACAAGCAAGACCCGGATAGCGGCCTCCATTGGGTTGGCGTGACGGCGCAGCCTCCCGTTCAGCCGGCGTTCAGTTTCGTTTCAGGCAGGCTTCAGGGTGGGTGGCTAGTTATCCAGCGCTGCCCTGACGCCATCCCGCAGCACAATTCCTAATCGGAGATGACCCCTTTGGCCAAGATCACATCAAGCGTTGCCTGGTCCACGAGCAATGTTACTGGCACTGAAGGCTCCGTCATCGCACTTGGTACGCCATTCGGGAAGTGGACCACGCTGACAATCACCCGCATTCCGGCGGGTGCCACGCTGGCGGACGGGATGGGGCATGTCTTTACCGCCATCGCAGGGTTCACCAGCGTCGATGTCACGGGCTGGGCCTTGTCGAGCCTGAGCATCACCCCTGTTTCAGCGGCGAATTTCACCCTCGTTGCGAAGACCAATACCGGGGAGCCGGCGCCCGTGCAGGTAACGGTCAGTCCCTTGGCGCCGACGCTCGATGTCGCGGGGAGCGCAAGCGGGATCGAGGGCGTGGCCATCGCACTGGGCACGGTGGCCGTGTCGGTTAACAAGCTGGCGGCGGACGGGACGGGCAATACGCTGAAATCGCTCATCGTCGGCGCCATTCCGGCCGGGGCTATCTTGGCGGATGCGGCGGGGCATAAATTCACCGCCACGGCGAGCAAGAATACGGTCGATATCAGGTCATGGTCGCTGGCGACACTGACCCTGAAAACCAACAGCGCGGCGAATGCCACGCTCAGCTTTGCGGCGACTGTTGCCGATGCGCATGGCAATACGTCCCTCGCCAGCGCGATCAAAACCGTTGTCGTCAAGCCGCTGGCCGCCACGCTGAGCTGGGCACCCGCGGCCGGCGCCGGAGTTGCCGGCACGCCGGTGGCGCTGGGGGCCATTGTGGCAACGGTGAACAAGCTCGCCGGGGATGGTGCAGGCAATACGCTCCAATCGCTGGTCATTGGCGCGATTCCGGCGGGGGCCGTTCTGCGCGACAATGCCGGCCATAGCTTCACGGCCGGTGCAGGCAGCAATGCGGTCGATATTCTGGGGTGGAACCGGTCGGCGCTCTCAATCACTTTGCCGGGCGCAGGCAATGTCACGTTGAGCGTGACCGCGACCGAGCGCGATGCCGAGGGCAATACCACGGTTTCGACCGCCTCGGAGGCGCTCAGTATCGCCGCTGGCCAGGATACCGCGCCGACTATTCTGGCTGGCGCTCCGAGTGCCGGCTTGGTCGAGGCCGGAGTCGATACGCAGGGCAGCCCGATGGCGGGCAATGCAGCCGCGACGATCCATCTCACCAAGGCGGATGCGCAGACTGTCGCGCTCTATGACACCACCGGCTGGGCGGCGAACCTGGATGGCACCTTCAGCAAGTCCGGCCTGTATGGCACCGCGACGCTGAATAGTACGGCCGATACGCTGACCTATGAGCTGGACAATGCGTGCCCGGCCACCAACAGCCTCGCCGCCGGGCAAGCGGTCAGCGACAGTTTCGTGATTGGCGTGACCGAGCAAGGTGGAAGCCTGACCGGCTCAACCTCTGCCAGCTTTGCGATCACTGGCACCAATGACGGGCCGGTGATTGCCGTCAGCGCCCCTCCCGGGGAAGTGGCGGACAGTTCTGGATGGGACTCCCCAAGCCTCCTGTCCGGAATGCTGTCCGCCACTGATCCCGAGGCCGATGCGCTGATCTGGTCGGTGGCTTCCGGCGCGGGCACATATGGCACGCTGGTTATGGATGCACAGGGAAATTGGAGTTACGCCGCGGATGCGGTGGCGTTGAATGCGCTGGCGGCGAACGAAACAGTAACTGAGAACTTTCTGGCCACCGTCAGTGACGACAAGGGGGGCACTTCCAGCCAGACCCTGTCCATCACGCTCACTGGCGCCAATGACGCGCCGATTGTGACCTCGTCGCCGGTGGCGGCCCAGATCGCGGATACGGCGGCGGTGGATAGTTTCGCGCCTCTGACTGGACAGTTGAGCGCCAGCGATGCGGAGGGCGATGCGCTGAGCTGGGGATTGAGTGCTGGGCAGAGCGGCAATGGCCTGTATGGCACGCTCGTCGTGAGCGCCTCAGGCGTATGGAGCTATGCGGCCGATGGCGCCGCGGTGGATGGGCTGGCCGCCGGTGTGCAAGTGACTGACAGTTTCCAGGTCACAGTGAGCGACGGCAAGGGTGGTAGTGCTGTGCAGACCCTGGCAGTGACGGTTACCGGCGCCAATGACGCGCCGATCATGACCTCGGCACCGGTGGCGGCGCAGATTGCCGATACGGTGGCGGTGGATAGTTTCGCG
>CANJOG010000340.1 GCA_947475475.1 Acetobacteraceae bacterium | reverse complement strand
TGCCGGGCGCTGGATTTCCCCGTCATCGGCGGCAACTGCTCGCTCTACAACGAGACCAATGGCGAAGGCATCCTGCCCACCCCCGCCATCGGCGCGGTCGGCCTGATGAAGGACGTCACCAGGATGGCGACGGTGGCGTTCAAGCGCACTGGCGACGTGATCATCCTGATCGGCGAGACCAAGGGGCATCTGGGCCAGTCCATCTACCTGCGCGAGATCGAAGGCCGGGAAGAAGGCGCCAGCCCCAAGGTCGATCTGGCCACCGAAAAGAAGCATGGCGATTTTGTACGCAAGCTGATCGAAACCGGCCGCGTCGACACCGTGCATGACGTGTCCGACGGCGGTTTGCTGGTGGCGATTGCCGAAATGGCAATGCCGCGCGGCATCGGCGCATCCGTCGGCATCGCCGGGTTGCCGGGCGCCATTCCGTTCTGGTTCGGCGAAGACCAGGCGCGTTATGTCATCGCCGCGCCCTTTGCCGAGGCCGAGAAGATCGTGGCCGAAGCCATCGCCGCATCCATCACCGTGGCGGAATTGGGCAAGACCGGCGAGGACAAGATCACGCTCGACGACAAGGACAGCACGGCCATTGCCGATCTGAAGGCTGGCTTTGAAGGCTGGTTCCCCACTTTCATGGCGGGCGAAGAAATTCCCGTCACGAATTAAGTAGCGAACCAAGGATTGATGTCATGGGCATGAAGGGCAGCGAAATCGAGAAGTTCATCAAGGACGCGTTTCCCGACGCGGATGTCGAGATGAAAGACCTGGCCGGTGACGACAACCACTGGGCTGCTGTCGTGAAATCATCCGCCTTCAAGGGCAAGACCCGCGTCGCCCAGCACCAGATGGTCTATGCCGCGCTCAAGGGCAACATGGGCGGTGTGCTGCATGCCTTGCAGCTGACCACCATAGCCAAAGACTAATACAGATCTCCCCATGCCCGTTTTCGCACGCGGCGATATTCGTCCTTGTCGCGTGACGCCACGAATGCGGCACGCAAGCCGCTCTCATCGCAAAGCTTGAAGGTCAGGCCGGGCTTGGTTTCCAGCGGCGGCGCCAGAATGCGCGCGCCGGTGCCGGCCTTCTGCCGCGTTACCACGACATAGCTGTAGCGTTCATCCTCGAACGGCACATTGGCGCCTTTCAGCAACATGTGGTCGCGGCTGCGCGGCAGTCTTTGACTGAAATGGCACCAGTCGTCTCCGGCCATCGGACATGCCTTGTCATGCGTGCAAGGCGCCGCGACGTGCGCGCCATCTTCGATCAGTGCAGCGCGCGCGGCGCGGATGCGGGCAAAGCCATCCGGCGTGCCCGGCTCGATGAGCGCCAGCACCTGCGCACCCGAGGCCCACAAATGCCGCGCGGTTGCCGCCGCGGAAGCCTCGGGCAATTCGGCCAGCACATAGCTGGCGACCATCAGGTCGGCCCGTGGTTTGTCCGCACCCAGGTCGCCGGAAAGAATCTCCGCGCCCGCCAATGGCCCTTTTTCCGCCAGCTTGCGCGCCAAGCTGCGCAGCGCGGGGTTGTGATCCAGCATGGTGACGCAGGCGAGATCCGGCCATTGCATCACTGCCGCCCAGCTCGCCGCGCCCGTGCCGGCGCCCACATCCAGCAGGCTGGCGGGCGCAAAGTCCGGCATCACCTCGGCCAGGCGCGCAAATACCGCGGCGCAGGCGGCATATGTGGCCGGCATGCGCGCGATGGCATAGGCGGCCGCCTGGGCCGGCGTGACGATGGCCCCCGAGGTGGCGCCCTTGCGGTAGCCTTCGGACTGTTTCTGCGCGGCCGCGATCATGTCGGCGCGCGGCACCCCTTCCAGCAGGGCCGCGATGGCGGTGGTTAAAGCGGCCGGCAGTTGCATCAAAACCCTGCGAAAATGGGGGGCTTTATGGTCGGTCGCTCCGCTCGCGCGGACGTTCCGGGGGCCGCCTTGACCCCTATCTTCCCCATGCTTAGATCATAGACGACTTAGCGAGGAAGTTCCCGATGTCTGACGTCCAGGCCCGCATTGCCGACGAAGTGAAGAGCAACGAGGTGCTGCTGTTCATGAAGGGCACCCCCGGCTTTCCGCAGTGCGGCTTCTCGGCCGTGACCGTGCAGATCCTGTCCCACATCGGCGCCAAGTTCAAAGCGATCAACGTGCTGGAAGACCCCGAAATCCGGGAAGGCATCAAGACCTATTCAAACTGGCCGACCATCCCCCAGCTGTATGTGAAGGGTGAGTTCGTAGGCGGCTGTGACATCATCAAGGAAATGTTCGAGCAGGAAGAGTTGGTTCCCTTCCTGGAACAGCATGGCGTAACGCTCGAAACCGCCTGATCCGCAAGATTGCCGGCACCCGCAAAACGAAAAGGCCTTTCTTGCGAAAGGCCTTTGTCGTTTCTGGGCGGTCTGAAGTCGATCAGAGGCGCTGATCGGCCATGCGGCGCAGGTCACCGCGATCCAGGTTGGTCATGATCACCCGGTCGGCGCGGTTGTAGCGCACGTCCGACGCGTCGATCCAAACGGTGCGATTATTGTCCAGGCGAACCAGCAGGGCCGTGACGCTGCCGCCCCGACCGCGGCTGGTGTCGGTCACGGTGCCGACGCGGCGGCCATTCATCAGCTGCACGCGCCCACCGATCAGATTGGTGTCGCGGTCCATGACGCTCCAGCGGCCATCGCGGTTCCAGGCGCCGCGGTGATAGGCATTGCGTTCGGCGGCATAGCGGTTGCGCAGCTCGTTGTAGCGGGCATTCTTGTCGTCATATTCAGCCTGCCTGGTGCGGTTGTCCTGCACCTGCCCCTGATACCTGTTCTGCTCGGCCTGATAGCGGGCATTGTCGCCACTGATACGATCGTCCACGGCGCGATTGTCGGCGCCGACCTGGCGATTGATGCGGGCGGTTTCGGCTTTTTCCGCCGCGGTGGAATGGGTGGTGGGCATGCCATCGGCATTGACCCGGTTGCGTTCCGGCGAGTCATAAGCCTGGGCGAAGGCGGGGCTGAGACAGACCGACAGGGCGATGGCGCTGACGGCGGCCATCAGTGTTACGGACAGATTGCGAGCATGAAAATTCATGGCGCGGCTCCTTTTGGGCGTGCGCCAAAGAGCGGTGCTCTTTTTTGGGCGTGCGACAGCTAACGCGGCGAGGGCGGCAATGTTCCATTCCGCACCAAAACAGCCCCAAAACAACAACACCTCCGGACCATGTCTGGGCCGGAGGCGCGGTCGCAATGCCCGTTTGGGCCGAATTAACGCGAATAGAATTCCACGATCAGATGCGGTTCCATCTGCACGGCGTAGGGAACGTCCGCCAGCTTGGGGGTGCGCAGCAGCTTGACCGACTTGCCTTCGCTGACTTCCAAGAAGTCGGGCGTATCACGCTCGGCGCTCTTGGAGGCTTCCAGAACCAGCGCCATTTCGCGGGCCTTGGGGCCCAGCTCGATCGTGTCCTTTTCGGTCACATGGTACGAGGCGATGGTGACGCGGCGGCCATTGACCTTGACGTGGCCGTGGCTGACCAGCTGGCG
>CANJOG010000339.1 GCA_947475475.1 Acetobacteraceae bacterium | reverse complement strand
TTATTGACCAGGATGTCGAGCTTGCCGAATTCCGCGACGCAGGCGGCCACCGCCTTCTCACAGGATCGCGGATCGGCGACATCGCCGAGGAAGAGCCGGGCGGTGCCGCCTTCCTGCTCGATCAGCGCGACGGTATGCGCGCCGGCCTCGCTATCGCGGTCCACCAGCAGGACGGAGGCGCCGGCTCGGGCCAGCAGGCGGGCGATGGCGGAGCCGATGCCGATCTCCGTGCCATCATCATGCCGCGAGCCGGCGCCGGTGACGATGGCGGCCTTGCCAGTGAGCCGGTTGGCGGGATTGGGCGTCATTGATTGTCTCCTGGACGTGCCGTGACGCCATTATGGCGTGGCCTCGCAAGCGCGGCCAGGGAGGCTGTCAACCAGTGCACGCAACGCTTGTTTGGTCACCCGGCCTTCCCGTATGATCAACGGCAGAATGGCTGCCATTCCTGATGCAGCCAGAACAAGGGACAGGGAGAAGCGTCATGGCGACATTGTCGCGCCGGAATTTAATGCGTAGCGCCGCGGCTGGCGCGGTCGGGCTTGCTGGGGCGGGGCGTTATCGCACCGCGATGGCCCAACAATCGCAGCCGATCAAGCTGCCGATCATGTTCTCGCTCAGCGGCCCGCTGGCGACCGTCGGCAATCCGGCGCGCATGGGCGCCGAATTGACCGCGCGCATGATCAACCAGAATGGCGGCTTCATGGGCCGTACCGTCGAATTGCAGTTCTTCGACGACAAGGGCACGGCGAACGACCTGATCGCCGCCGGGCGCGAGATCGTCTCGTCTGGCTATAACTACCTCGCCGGCGGGCTGATCAGCAGCCACTTCCCTGGCCTGGTACCGCTGATCACCGAGACCAAGAGCGTCTATCTGTGCGGCACCGGCTCCTCCCCGGCGCTGACCAATGAGTGGTATTCGCGCTACATGTTCCCGGGCACGGAAAACGACCTGCAGCGCGGCAACGTGCTGGCGCAGCTCGCGGCCGACAAATTCCCCGACATCAAGCGCTTCGGCTGCGTGGTTTCGCAGGCACAGTCCTACATCGAGAGCTACAAGAACTATCAGATCTTCTGCGCCAAGTACTACGGCAAGAGCGGCAAGGTTCCGGCTTTCGATCAGGAGCAGGTGACCAAGTTCGGCACGACCGATTTCCGTACCGTGCTGTCGCAGCTCGCGGCAAGTGATGCCGATGCTTTCTACAACTTCGTGGTCGGCGCCGATGGCCTGACCTTCTGGAAGCAGGCGCGCGCCTTCAATCTCGGCAACAAGTTCAAGGCCGTGATCGACCAGACCATCGACTTCATGGTGCTGAAGATTCTCAAGCAGGATATGCCGCCGAATCTGTGGGGCCTGATGGCGTGGTACCACGGCCTGCACACCAACGATAACGAAATGGCCCGGGAATTCTATAAGGCCTATGTGGCGCAGACCAATGACACGCTGCCGTCGGGCTATGTGCAGTATGGCAACACCGCCGTGGTCAGCATGCTCGGCGCGATGAAGCAGGCCGGCGGCAAGACCGATACCGAATCGCTGATCAATGCCTTCGAGACCGTGCAGGTCACGACGATCAAGGGCGATCAGTACTGGCGCAAGGAAGACCATCTGCTGATCTGCGATTCGGACATCTGCAACATCGTGCCGACCGATGATTCGGTGGGCGCGAAGGTCGTGAATGCCATCCGCTACAACCTCAAGGATCTCTCGCCGGCACCGAATCCCGGCAAGCCTTACAAGGTCACCTGAGTCGGAGTCAGCTGAGCGACTCGGACCCGACAAATGCACCTGACAGCCCGCCCAGCCATGTGCCATCGCGCCATGGCTGGGCGGAACTGTATCGGGGTAAAATGTCATGGCAGCGCGGAGCCGCGCATGCTGGCCGCAGCAGTTGTAACGATCATCGCTCTGCAACAAGTTTCTTATGATATATTCAGAAATGTTGGAGATTTCTATCCGGCGGATTAGGCCGATGAGCGCGATTTCCGTTCAGCGCCTAGGCAGATTGAACAGGTTCACAATCCCCCACGCCGATGCCATCTCATCAACAGGCGCCAATGGCGGCGCCGGTTCGCATGGGAGGCAGGAACGATGTTTCAATCTTGGATGCTCGCCCCCTCACTGTTGATCGCGAGCACGATGTATCTTTCCTACAATTTCACGCAGCCGCCGGAACTGGCGGGGCTGAGCCTGCGCATCGCATTGCTGGAAGTCGCGAAGCGGCACGGGCTGGTCATCGCAGTCGGCATGTTCACCGTCTCGATGGCCATGACTTGGCACGTGGTGTTGCAGGGACGCTGATCGCCGCTGCGGCCAGTCTCTGAAATAGTCGCCCGACACGCATGCGGTCGAACATCGGCGTTAGCACATCACGCCGCCGACAGTTTCATGATCTTCAAAAAAGGGGGAGTTGGCGGAGGGGATGTCCGTCTAACATATATCCGGCCCTGCCCGTCTCTGTCGGGAATTTCCCTAAAAACGGCCAATTATAGCCCGCCCCGTAAGGCTGTCTATTCAAACCTGTTCGCTTGTATTCGTCCTTATCCCCTATTAGATTAGGGGACAGTAGAGGGGACGGTTTGTCCATCCCCTATTGGGCAGGGGTAGCGGCGATGCCACGCAAGGCGGCGGGAATCGAACCGGTGACAGTTAAGAAGCTCCCCCCTGGCCGCTATGGCGACGGCGCTGGCCTGTATCTGCTGGTGCGACCGCCAAGCGCCAAGCAAGCCGAGGCCGGCGCGAAGGACGGGGGGCGGTTCTGGCTGTTCCGTTATGTGCTGGCCGGCAAGATGCGCGAGATGGGGCTGGGCACGGCTGACGGCAAAGGTTCCGTTTCCCTGAAAGATGCCCGCGCCAAGGCTGCCGGGCTTATGACCCTGGTTAAGTCTGGCACCGACCCCTTGGCGAAGCGGGAGGCCGATGCGGCGGCTGAAAAGGCGGAAGCGCAGGCCGCACTCGCCCGCGCAAAGACGTTCCGCGACGTGGCGGCGCTCTATCTCGCTGCCCATGAGGCCGGCTGGCGCAATGCCAAACACCGGGCGCAATGGAAGGCCACGCTGGAAGCCTACGCCTATCCCCACATGGGCGACCTGCCGGTGGCGGAGGTGGATACCTCGCACGTCATGGCCGCGCTGGAGCCGATCTGGCTGGAGAAGCCGGAGACTGCGAGCCGTCTGCGCGGGCGCATGGAATCGGTGATCGACTATGCAAAGGCGCGGGGCTGGCGCTCTGGAGAAAACCCGGCGCGGTGGCGGGGACACGTCGCCAATATGCTGCCGAACCGGGCGAAGGTGCGCAAGGTTGAGCATCATGCCGCGCTGCCTTGGCGCGAGATTGGCGGCTTCATGGCGACGCTGCGGTCCGAGGGCGGGCTTGCAGCGCGGGCGCTGGAATTGACTATCCTGACGGCTGCCCGGTCTGGAGAGGTGCTGGGCGCGCGGTGGGGCGAGATAGAACTAAAGGAGCGCGTCTGGACGGTGCCTGGCGACCGCATGAAGGCCGGGCGGGAACATCGGGTGCCGCTGTC
>CANJOG010000338.1 GCA_947475475.1 Acetobacteraceae bacterium | reverse complement strand
TTCCGAACGTGGCGGCTTCGATGGCCTCACCTACTGGCTGCGCTCGGGCGCCGGCCATGCCGCCACGCCGGCGAAGAGCCGCGAACTCGTGACACTGCCCGCGCCGGCCTTTGGCGATATCCAGACCGGGCTTGCTTTCGCCGGCGGCCTGGCGGCAGCACTGTTCCATCGCGAGCGCACCGGCGAGCCCACCACGGTGGATATTTCCCTGCTGGGCTCGGGCATGTGGGCGATGCAGGCATCGCTGTTCGGCGCCAATATGAATGGCGAGGAATTGCCGCATAGCGATCGCACGGCCGCACTTTCGCCGCTGTCGAACAACTATGTCTGCAAGGATGGCCGCCGCGTCGCCATCTCCATGCTGCTGGGTGACAAATACTGGTCCAATCTCTGCCAGCTCGTCGGCCGCCCCGAACTTGCCGATGATCCGCGGTTTAATTCCGTTGCTGCCCGCGCCAAGAACAATATCGCCTGCATCAATGAGCTCGACGCCGTGTTTGCCGAGCGGACGCTCGCCGAATGGACCGACATACTCAAGCAGCAGGACGGTCAATGGACGCCGGTGAAGATCGTCACCGAGGCGAATGACGATGCCCAGTTGTGGGAATGCGGCTATCTGCAACGGGTGAAATATGACGATGGCCGCGAACTGACGCTGGTCTCCACGCCGGTCCAGTTCAATACCGAGCCCAATGAACTCCGCGCCGCGCCCGAACATGGCGCGCATACCGAGGAAGTGCTGCTCGAACTCGGCCGCGATTGGGACGAGATCATCGCGCTGAAGGATTCCGGCGCGATCAACTGAGGCGGTGTGGACGGCGGCCGTCCCACCTTCAGGCGCATGACATACGTTGCCCGCTCTGACGGGCCGCGATAGTCTGCCTGCACCTGAAGGTTTAGAAGTAAGAACAAGGAGGATTTGTCCATGGGAATTAGCAGGCGTACTGTCCTAACCGGCGCTGCCGCAGCCACCGCTGCCAGCAGCCTCAGCATCCGGGCCGCACGTGCGCAAGCCGCGCCGGTCAAGATCGGATTCATGGGTGAGTTGACCGGCCCGGCGGCACCCGTCGGTCTGCCCAACCGCCTCGGTGCGGAGGCCGCGCGCAATTACATCAACCGTAATGGCGGCATCGCCGGCAAGCAGCTTGAGCTGGTGATTCTCGACAATGCCAGCAACCCGAACCAGGCCGTCTCGGCACTGCGCGAATTCGCCAGCCGTGGCGTGAACCTGATCGTCGGTCCGTCCATCACCGGCACCGCACTGGCCGTGCAGCCTTTACTGACTGAGCTGAAACTGATTGCGTGCTATATGGGAACGCCAGAAATCCGCTTCACCCATGAGCTGTTCACGCGCAATGCGTTTCAGACCGCGCAGAGCAACTGGACGCGCCAGCATCAGATCGGCCAGTTCCTCTCGCAGCGTTTCCCGGCAATCCGCGAATTTACCGGCGCTATTCCGGACGTCGCGGCCGGCCATGGCGGCTGGGCAGGGTTCTCGCAGGGCGTGAAGAACATGTACCCGAAGAACGCCAAGCATGATGTCACCATGCTGAACCCGACCCTGTCGAAATTCGGCGCCACTGATTTCAAGCAGCAGCTCGCCGAACTCATGTCCTCGCCGGCCAAGGGCTTCTGGACCATGCTGTTTGGCAGCGATGGCATCACCTTCTATCAGCAGGCGCAGCAATTCGGCCTGTCGAAGAAATTTGACGCCATGGTCGATTACGGTATCGATATCGACCTGCCGAAGACGCTGAAGCGCAACGTGCCCGGCGCTGTGTGGTCCAGCTCGTATTGGTATTATGGCGCCACCGCCGAGACGCCGATGACGAAGGAAGTCATCCGTCTCTTCACGGAAAATGGCGATCCGTATCCGCATGGTTTCGCGCTCTCCGGCCATGCGCCGGTCATGGCCTATGCGGCGGCGATCGCGGCCACCGGCAGCACCGAGACCGACAAGGTGATTGCCGGTATGGAAGGCCGTGAATTCGAGACGCTGACCGGCAAGGTCTATTACCGCAAGGAAGACCACCAGTTCGTCGGCCGCACCTATCTGGTGAATTGGGAACCAACCCAGGCCGATCCGGGCTGGCGCGCGCGCGAATGGGTCGCCATCGAGGACAAGGACGTTATCAATGCGCCGCGTCCTGGCCAGAAATGGGAAGGCTAAGCCGGCATCGGTCGACTCTCGATTTCCCCGAGCCGACTCCCAGCGGCACGGATGATAGCTATGCTGCGTGACTGACAATCGGCCCGGAGGTGTGCAACCTTCGGGCCGAACCATGATGGCGGCAGAAAAATGCGCCACATCTACTGGAGGAATCAATGAGCCAGGTATTGAGCGGCATTCGCGTTGTCGAGGTGTCTGAATTCGGCATGGTGCCTGGCTGCGGCGCCGTACTTGCCGATTGGGGCGCGGATGTCATCAAGGTGGAACGCACGCAAGGCGGCGATCCCGTGCGCCATATCACCGCCATGGGGCTTGGCCCAGGCGTGGGCGGCTTCGATGGCATCTGGGAAATCTTCAACCGCAACAAGCGCTCGATCGGGCTCGATCTGCAAACCGGAGATGGCCTTGCCGCCCTGCTGGAGATCGTCAAGGGCGCGGACGTCTTCATCACCAATTTCTTGCCGCGCACGCGCGAGAAATTGCGCATCGATGTGGAGCATCTGCGCGCCGTCAATCCGCGCCTGATCTATGGCCGTGGCTCCGCGCATGGTCCGAAGGGGCCCGAAGCCGGGCTTGGCGGATTCGATGGCCTGACCTACTGGATGCGCTCGGGCGCCGGCCATGCGGCAACACCGGCCAAAAGCACGGAATTTGTAACTCTTCCAGGCCCGGCCTTCGGCGATATCCAGACCGGCCAGGCGCTGGCGGGCGGGATTGCGGCGGCGTTGTTCCATCGCGAGCGCACCGGCGAGGCCAAGGTGGTGGATATCTCGCTGCTGTCGAGCGGTATGTGGGCGATGCAAGGTACGCTGTTCGGCTGGAATGTCACGGGGGCCGAGTTGCCGCATTCCGATCATTCCAACATGCCAAATCCGATTTCGAATAATTACCTGACCAAGGATGGCCGCCGCATCGCATTGTCGATGCATCAGGGCGATCGCTACTGGCCGCGCCTGTGCGAAATCTGGGGGCGGCCCGATATGGCGACCGATCCGCGCTTCAAGGATATTCCGTCGCGCGTGGCCAATAACGCCGCCTGCATCAAGGAACTAGATGGCATCTTCATCCAGCGCACGCTGGCGGAATGGTCAGAGGCATTGTCCCAACAGGATGGGCAATGGACCATCGTGAAAGTCGTCAAGGAAGCAATGGACGACCCTCAGATTTGGGCCAATGCCTATCTGCAGGAAGTCGATTACGGCGACGGCCGCAAGACCACGCTGGTCCCCGCGCCAGTACAGTTCGACGAAGCGCCAAACCGGCTGCGCGCCGCGCCCTCGCTCGGAGCGCAATCGGATGACATTCTGCGTGATGCGGGTATCTCTGTTGAGCGGATCGGCGAACTCAGGAAATCGGGCACGGTGGTGTGACACGTTGTCTG
>CANJOG010000337.1 GCA_947475475.1 Acetobacteraceae bacterium | reverse complement strand
GATCACCTATCTCATCCCCCGCATCCCGCGCTTCATGATCCCGCGCTACGTCGAAGTGCTCGACGCCTTGCCGAAAACGCCCACCGAGAAAGTCCGTAAGGAAGTGCTGCGCCAGGCCGGCGTCACACCCGGCACATGGGATCGTGAAAAGTCCCGCATGGTACTGCCACGATGACCCATCCGGACCAGACCATCCCACACCACATCGGGGAATTGCGCGGCGCCGAGGGCGACAAGATCGTCGCCGATTTTTACGGTTCTTCCGGCAAACCCGTCCTGCTGCTGCATGGTGGTGGCCAGACCCGCCACGCCTGGGGCGGCGCCGCCCGCGCGCTGGCCCGCAGCGGTTATCTCGCCGTCACCATCGACCAGCGCGGCCATGGCGATTCCGACTGGTCGCATCTGGCACATTACAAATACGCCCATTTTGCCCAGGACCTCACCATAATCTCGGATCAGCTGGCCGAGCGCACCGGCAACCGCCCCGTCATCATCACCGCCTCCTATGCCGGCCTCTCCACTCTGCTCGCGGTCGGCCGCTACCGCGCCGCGCATGGGCGCGATCTGGTCTCCGCCCTGGTGATCGTCGATATGTCACTCACCCAGGACCCTGAAGGCACCGCCAAAATTCGCGGCTTCCTGCGCGCCAGCCCGAACGGCTTCGCCACTCTCGACGAAGCAGCCGACGCCGTCGCCGCCTATATGCCGCACCGCCCGCGCCCCTCGAACACCAAGGGCCTGCAAAAGAACCTTCGCCTGCATGCGGACGGACGCTGGCGCTGGCATTGGGACCCGCTCTTCATGGACGGGCCAGATGCGATCGATACTGACCGCGACGCCATCGACGCCGAATTGCGCGCCACCTCGGCGTCTCTGCATTTCCCGGTCATGCTGGTGCGCGGCGGCTCTTCCGAACTGATCATGGAAGACCACGCGCGCGACTTTCTCAACCTTGCCACCCACGCCGAATATGTCGATGTCGCCGGCGCCCGCCATATGCTGGTCGGCGATGCTAATGACCAGTTCACCACCTGCGTCGTCGAATTCCTCGGTCGCGTTCACAGCAACGACTGATACACGCCGGCGGAGACTCCATGCGCAGCTCCCGCTTCACCGTCAGACAAGTCAGCGGCGCGCTGGGCGCCGAGATCAGCGGCATCGACCTGTCCCGCCCACTCGACGCACAAACCGTCGCGGCACTGCGCCACTGCTTTCTCGAGCACGGCGTGATCTTCTTCCGTGACCAGGAACTTTCTGCCGCACAGCACAAGGATTTCGCCCGAAGCTTCGGCGAGATCTACGTCCACCCCTATCTCGAATCCGGCCCCGATCCGGAAATCATCGAAATTCGCCGCCAGCCGCACGACGCCTCGGTGGTCGGCGAATACTGGCACTCCGACGCTGCGATGTCCGAACTCCCGCCGCTCGGTTCCATCCTCTATGCCATCGATGTCCCACCCTTCGGCGGCGACACGCTCTTTTCCAACCAGTATCTCGCCTATGAGACGCTCTCACCCGGCATGCAACGCATGATCGGCGGCATGCGCGCGCATAATTCGGACCGCACTCTGATCGCCACTGCTGGCGCCCAATCCAATGCGCGCCGCAGCACACATATGAAGGATACCCCGGCGAAGCAGGAAACGATCACCCTCCACCCCATCGTCCGCACCCATCCCGAGACCGGACGCAAAGCGCTCTACGTCAACCGCAACCTGACATTATCCATCGAGGACATGAGCGAATCGGAAAGCCGTGGGCTGCTGGATTACCTGTTCGCCCAGGGCGAGCGACCGGAATTCACCTGCCGCTTCCGCTGGGAGCGCGGCTCCATCGCCTTTTGGGACAATCGCTGCACCAAGCACCTGGCCATCAACGACACAGGCGGCTTCCACCGGCTCATGCGGCGTGTGCAACTTGTGGGCGACCGGACCGCCTGAGCGGGCAGGCCTGCCAGTCAGTCATCCAATAGCGGCGTGGGCGTGCGGCCCCGCCGCTCGAATTCCGCGACGATCACGTCAAGCTTCGACGCATGCTGCCCCATCGTCGAGGCAAGATCGAACGCATTGTCGAGCTGCTCGTTGGAAAGTTCGGTCAGCTTGCTGACCTTGCCGCGATTGCGATGCCGCCAGGATGTGCGCGGACAGGAGGGCTCGCGCCAATCCCATTTGGCGTGCCAGTCCTGCTGTCCCTTATTGGCGTCGCCCGCAAGGGTCAGCTTGTCGGATGGTCTGAGGAAAGACGGTAACCAGCCCATTTGCACTACTTCAATCCCATAGGCGCAGTGGACCCGGAATATTCCTGGCGCCGCCTCGGGTCTTTTCCCCGATTACACTTGATAGCCTAATTGGTAACAGAACAAATTTCATACAAGTCCGTCATATTCCATACACACCGCTCATATTCCGGGCGACAGGCGATTTTTCTGTGGACAATTCCGCACTGAAAGGCCCCAGAACCATGCCGGAGCGCCCTCATGGCGGAGGCCAATTATAGGCCACAGCCCGGTTAGTGGCTGGAACAAGAGGGTGGATGCGACTGGGATTGAACCCCTGCCCCCCGCCATGTGAAGGCGAAGTCACGAGCTTCACGGTCTTATTCCGAATTTTCTGAATGTTATATAAATCATTGATATTACAACATATAATCCTATTCTTCCCTTACTTGAGATTGCCCTGGGATACACGAAGATCGTGGCTATTTGGTTACTAGAGTTAGCTACCCACTCTTAGCCACCAATTCTCATGGGCTGTAATTGTCCTGGACGTGGATCACACTCCGCATCATCAAGAGGCAGGTTTGACGACGAGGGCAACCGCCACGGATCAGGCCTATTCATGCTATCTGACTTCCATGGAAACCAAACCGCCGATCCCGCTTGCCGTCCTCGTCGGCATTCAGACGCCCGATGTCGATGACGTCGCGCACGAAGCCAGCCTTGAGGAATTGGGGCGCCTGGTGAAGACGCTGGGTTATGAGGTGATCGGCACCGTGTCGCAAAAGCGCGAAGGCACCGGCGCCGGGTTGCTGCTGGGCAGCGGCAAGCTTGCGGAACTGGCAGCGATGACCGGCGGCACTGGGGTGGTCGGCACGATGGCGCCGCCGCCGAAGTCCAAGGCGCGGCAACGGTTTGAAGGCGCTGGCACGGCGAACGACTCAGCCGAGCCCGATTTTACTGGGCTAGATGGGAGCGCCACCCGCAAACCCGAGTTCGTCATTGTCGATCACGAGCTCTCGCCCAGCCAGATCCGCAACCTCGAGCGCGCCACCGGCGCCCAGGTGCTGGACCGCACCGGCGTCATCGTCGAGATCTTCCACCGTCATGCCAACACCCGCGAGGCAAAGCTCCAGGTGGAGATGGCACGGCTGAAATATGTGGCACCCCGCATGCGGGAATCCTCGGCAGGCGGCGGGCGGCAGCAAGGCCCGGGCGCCGGTGAAAGCGCGCTCGACCTCGATCGCCGCAAGATCCGCGACCGCCTCTCCGAGCTGAAGGACCAGCTGGAAGCGGTGCAGCGCGACAGCGACCAGCGCCGCTCCGCCCGCCGCGACCAGCT
>CANJOG010000336.1 GCA_947475475.1 Acetobacteraceae bacterium | reverse complement strand
GACAAGAGCGACCTGTCCTACCAGATACTGGGCTTTTAGCCGCGGCCAATGCGCGGTGCGGTCTTGCTGGACTGCGCATTGGGTACGCATTATTGTCCTAACCAAGTCCAACAAAGGGAAACGTATCCATGCTGACCCGTCTCGCCCTCGCGGCCTTGTTCGGCACGTCCGTGCTGGCCGGCACCGCTCATGCGGTCGATTACAAGCTCGTCAATATCTCATCGACAACCAATACCTATGCTTTTGTCGGTGTGCCGGCGAGCAACGCGCTCAAGCTCGCTGCCGAGCAGATCAATGCCTCGGGCATGCTGGGCGCCGGCAACAAGATCGTTCTGATCAATGAAGATGGCGCATCGGACCGCAACCAGGCGATCACCCTGGTCAACAAGCATGGCCGCGACAAGGACACGCTGCTGATCTTCGGCCCGACCTCGACCATCGACATCCTGGCCGCCGGCCCGGCGTCGAAGGAACACAGCCTGCCGCAGATGACCAACAGCCCGGCGCCGGTGCTACTCAAGGTCAGCGACTATATCTTCCGTGCCTCGGTGGCGACCGATGAATACATGACCACGATGGCGAATTTCGGCATCAAGAAGGGCGTGAAGAACTGCGCCTATGTCACGGTCAATGACAATGAAGGCTATCTGCTCCAGCGCGACATCGTGCGCGATGTGATGGTCAAGGCTGGCGGCACGGTTGTGGCCGATGAGACGGCGAAGTCGAGCGAGACCAACTACTCCGCTCTGGCGACCAAGATTGTAGACCGCAAGCCGCAATGCCTCGAGATCAACATGCCGGCGGCCAATACCGCCAATGTGATCATCCAGCTCCGCCAGGCCGGGCTCGATCCGAAGACGGTGATCCTGACGTCGAACAGTGCCGCCTCGAAGGCCTATCTCGACATCGGTGGCGCAGCCGTTGAAGGCACCTACATGGTGTCTGAATTCGCGGCCCCAGGCACCACGGCGATGCAGAAGAAGTTCACCGAGGATTACACCAAGGCATTCGGCAGCACGCCGGATAACTGGGCTGGCATTGGCTACACGCAGATGCAGATCGTCGCCGCGGCGCTTAAGGCGGCGGGCCCGAACCCGACACGTGACCAGCTGCGCGATGCGATGCTGAAGACTAAGGATCTACCCGTGGTCGTTGGCGACGGCAAGCTGACCATCACGCCGGACCGCCTGACGCATTACGAAATGGCAGTGCTGACGGTGAAGGACGGCAAGTTCGTCGCTCCCTGATTTCGTCCATTCATTGACAACTGAGACAGGCCGTCCATCCATGGGCGGCCTGTTTCGTTTTGCGGAGTAAAATCATGCGTGAATTTGAAGGCCGCGTGGCGGTCATTACCGGTGGCGCCAGCGGCATTGGTCTCGGCATGGCGCGCCGTTTTGCCGCGGCAGGGATGAAGATCGTGCTCGCCGATATCGAACAGGCGGCGCTGGACGCGGCGCGGGCGGAATTGCGCGCGATGAATACCGAGGTGATTGCCGTGCGCACCGATGTGCGTTCGGAGGAGAGCATGCGGGCGCTGGAGGCCTCTGCCGTAGGGGCTTTCGGCAAGGTGCATATCCTTTGCAACAATGCCGGCGTGGTGCCGTCCGGGCGGACGCGGGCGACCTGGGAGTTTCCCTTCTCCGACTGGAAGTGGACCTTTGACGTCAATGTCTCGGGCGTCATTCACGGGCTGAACGCCTTCCTGCCTGGCATGCTGGCGCATGGCGAGGAAGGGCATATCGTCAATACCGGCTCGATCGTCAGCTTCGTCAGTGGCGGGCAGAATGTGGTCTATTCGGCGAGCAAATTCGCCGTCGGACGCATTACCGAGGCGCTCTATGCCAATTTGCGAGACCGTGGGGCGCTGATCGGGGTCTCGCTGCTCTGTCCGGGTGTGGTGAATACGCGCATCCGCGAGGCGGAGCGGAACCGGCCGGCGGAACTCTCCAATCCTGGTGGCCCTGCGCAGGAGGATGCGGCCTATCAGGCGGCGATTGCCAAGATCAATGAGAGCGCGATGACGCCGGCGGAAGTGGCCGAAATGGTCTTTGCCGGGGTGCGGGACCGGACTTTCTACGTTTTGACCACCGCCGCCTGGGATTCGGCGATTGCCAGCCGGTCCGAGGACATTCTGCAGCGGCGCGACCCGCAATTCCCCGACATGGTGGGGCTGATCACTGCCGAGGGCGAGGAGTTGGCGGTGCGGCGGGCGGCCGAAGTCGAATTTGACGATGGTATGTAGTGGAATAGGGTCTGAAATACGTCCTTAATTTGGAGAAATAAATTGACTTCGGTCTAAGTGAGAATATCTTGTGGTCAGGATATTCCACTCATTAGGACCGTTAAATGTCGGCCTCTCCAGATGCCGGTGCGGCGCTTGCCGCCCTGGTCACCGCCCTGAACGCCTCTCCCGCCGCGAGCCTGGCTGAGCGATTTCGCCAGGCCGCGTCGGTGATTCCTGGCCGTCTGGTGCTGACGACCAGTTTTGGCCTGGAAGACCAGGTGTTGACCCATGCGATCGCTGAATCCGGCGTGAACGCAAACGCCGAATCGAGCGTGGCGGTGGAACTGGCGACCCTGGATACCGGGCGGCTGTTTCCTGAGACCTATGATGTCTGGGTGGCGACCGAGGAGCGCTATGGCATACTCGTGCGGGCCTTCTATCCACAGACTGACGCTGTGGAAGCGCTGGTCGGTGAGCAGGGGATTGCCGGGTTCAGGCGGTCCGTGCCGGAGCGGATGAATTGCTGCGGCATCCGCAAGGTGGAGCCGCTGGGGCGGACCCTGGTGGGGGCTGCCGGCTGGATCACCGGATTGCGGGCCGATCAGTCCGCCCATCGTGGCGGCACGCCCTTCGCCGAGGTCGATGTTGGGCGCGGGCTGGTGAAGATCAATCCGCTGTTCGACTGGTCGCGGGCGCGTGTCGCCGAGTTTGCCGCTGCCCAGGATGTGCCGGTGAATGTGCTGCATGGGCGGGGTTTCCCCTCCATTGGCTGCGCGCCGTGCACCCGCGCTGTGGCGCTGGGTGAGGATGAGCGGGCCGGGCGCTGGTGGTGGGAGAATGAGACGCAAGGTGACGAGGCCAGCCAGGAATGTGGGCTGCATCTCTCGCTGGATGGCCGCCTGGTGCGCGGGCCTAAGACTGAAAAGGTATCCGCATGAAACCGCTCTCACGCCTGCAACGGCTTGAGGCCGAAAGCATCTTCATCATCCGCGAGGTTGCGGCGGAGTGCGAGAAGCCGGTGATGCTGTGGTCGATCGGCAAGGATTCCGCCGTGATGCTGCATCTGGCGATGAAGGCGTTTCATCCCGGCAAGCTTCCTTTCCCGCTGTTGCATGTCGATACGACGTGGAAATTCCGCGAAATGATCGAGTTCCGCGACCGGCGCGCGGCGGAACTGGGCGTCGAGTTGCTGGTGCATATCAATCAGAAAGGCGTCGATGCCGGCATCAATCCGTTCGATTCCGGCTCGCGGATTCACACCGATGTGATGAAGACCGAGGGGCTGAAGCAGGCGCTGGACAAGTACAAGTTCGACGCGGCGTTTGGCGGCG
>CANJOG010000335.1 GCA_947475475.1 Acetobacteraceae bacterium | reverse complement strand
GGCCCTAGTTTCCCGCCGCCATGCAAGCCAAACCCCGCCAGACCCTCACCCCCGCGCTGATCATCACCCTGGCGATGCTGAGCGCCTTCGCGCCGATTTCCATCGACCTTTATCTGCCCGCCTTCCCCACCATCCAGGCCGAATTCGGCACCACCGCCTCGCTGGTGCAGCTCAGCCTCTCGGCCTTCATGCTGGCTTTCGGCTTTGGCCAGGTCGTCTATGGCCCGCTCAGCGACCATTTCGGCCGCAAGCCCGTGCTGATCGCCGGCATCCTGCTCTACAGCGCCGCGTCCATCGCCTGCATGTTCGCCCATTCCGCGCCGCAGCTGATCGGCCTGCGCTTCATCCAGGGCCTGGCCGCCTGCGCCCCCCCGGTGATGGCCCGCGCCATGGTGCGAGACCTCGCCGAGCGCGACCAGGCGGCGCGCGCCATGTCACTCATGATGGTGGCCTCCTCGGTGGCGCCGATCATCGGCCCGTTCATCGGCAGCCAGATCATGGCCTTCTTCTCCTGGCACGCCATCTTCACCACCCTCTCCCTGGTCGGCCTGGCCTCGCTCGGCCTCGGTCTTTTCGTGGTGCGGGAATCGCTGCGGCCGGAATTGCGCGGCCCGCTGGACTTTCTCGGCATTCTTGCCCGCTTCGCCGAACTCCTCCGATCGCGCCTCTTCATGGGCTATGCGCTGACCGGGGCCTTCCTGTTCGGCGCCATGTTCTCCTTCCTCTCGGTCTCCTCCTTCATCCTGATCGGCGTCTATGGGCTCAGCCCGTCCGTCTATTCCTACATCTTCGGCTCCATCGTGCTGTCACTCACCATCGGCGCCTTCGCCAATAGCCGCCTCGCCCCCCGCTTCGGCGCCGAGACCATGCTGCGCCGCGCCACCTGGGCGCCACTCTTCTCCGGCATCGCCCTGATCACCTGCGGCATCATCGAATCCCAGACTGGCGCGCTGGGCTGGCCCATCTTCGCCGTGCTGACCGCGACGCTGGTCGCCGGCATGAGCTTCATCGCGCCGAACAGCGCCGCCTGCGCGCTACAGCGTTACCCGCATATGGCCGGCACCGCCTCCTCGCTGCTGGGGGTCATCCAGTTCGGTTGTGCGGCGATTTTCGGCGCCCTGGCGGGTGCGACGCTCGGCGGCACCATCCTGCCCATGGCGCTCTTCATGGGGGTGGGCGGCATTGGCAGCTTCACCATCCATCGCCTGCTGGTCGCCCGCACAGCCGCTTCTTGACCCGCCCGGCCGAACCCGGTGATTTGGCGCCAACCGGGAGCAAGCAATGTCCGACACCACGCCTGAGACGATCCTCGACGCCGACCTGCTGATCATCGGCGGCGGCATGGCCGGCCTCTCCGCCGGCGCCCGCGCCGCCGAGGCCGGCAAGCGCGTCATCGTGGTGGAGAAATCCGGCGATATCGGCGGCAATGCCATGATGGCCGGCGGCTATGTCTGGACCGTGCCCACCGCACGGCACCTGCGCGGCTGCGATGATGGCGATCCCGCGCTCGGCGCCATCGTGATCGACGGCTATGCCGATGCCATCGCCTGGCTCAAGCAGCGCGGCGTGGTGATCTCCAAAATGATCCCGGTCCTGCATGGCCGCGGCTATCAGATCGACATTATCGGCCATATCCGCGCCTGCGCGCTCACCATCGAGCAGATGGGCGGCCATGTCGTGCGCGGAACGTCCGTCAAACGCCTGATCCGCGACGAGTCCGGCCGCATCACCGGCGCCGTAACCACCCATCCCGACGGCGACATGACCGTCCGCGCCCCCTGGACCCTGATGGCCACCGGCGGCTGGCAGGCATCCCCCGAACTCCGCGCCCGCTTCATCCACCCCGATGACCGCATGATCCTGCGCGCCGGAACCTCCAGCGTCGGCGACGGCCTGCGCCTGGTCGAGGCCGTGGGCGGCGCCCATGCCGGCCCCAATCCCGGCTTCTACGGCCATCTCATCGCCGATGGCGTCACGCTCGACACCCCGGCGAAATACCGCACGCTGGCCTTCTATTTCAGCGAACACGCTTTGCTGCTCAACAAGGACGGCAACCGCTTCTGCGACGAAACCCGCGGCGACCACGTCAACACCAACGAGGTGGTCTACCAGCGCGATTCCCGTGCACTCCTTTTCTGGGACCAGTCCTTGCAGGAACGCCACGCCGCCCGCCCCCATGTCGAAGGCGGCCCGCTGCTCGACCGTCTCGATTACGCCACCTCCCTCGGCGCCCAAGGTGCAATCTGCCCGACGCTGGACGACCTCGCCGCCAAGGCCACCGCATTCGGCTTCGACGGCGATGCCTGCGTCCGCTCCATCCGCACCTTTAACGAGACCGCCGCCACCGCCCCGGAGGCACTCAGCCCGCCACGCGGCGGCGAGACGCTGCCCATGGGCGAGGCCCCCTTCCGCATCATCGTCGTCCAGCCCGGCATCACCTTCACCAATGGCGGCCTCGCCATCGACCCGGACACACGCGCGCTCGACGTCCTCGGCCGCCCCATCCCCGGCCTGCTCGTCATCGGCGCCGATGCCGGCAACATATACCGCCGCGGCTATGCCGGCGGCCTGGCCCTGGCGCTCACCACCGGCTTCCGCGCGCTGCGCACGGCGGGTGTGGGCACCAACCAGACGTAATTTTCCCCCAGGCGACGAATCCTGTTGTGTCCACGTGCGGGAGTGCGGAACACTCATCCACCGCATCCGCACAGGGAGCCTCACCATGACCCTCCGCCGCCGGACCGCCGCCCTCGCTTTGCTCGCCGCCCCCTTCCTGGCCAGCGCCCCAGCCCGCGCAGCCGAGGAATCCGTCGATGTCGCCCTCGTCCTGCTCAGCGACGTCTCACGCAGCATCGATGACATCGAATTCAAGATGCAGAAGGAAGGCTACGCCGCCGCCCTGACCGACCGCCGCGTCATCGAGGCCATCAAGGGCGGCGCCACCGGCGGCATCGCCATCGCCTATGTCGAATTCGCCGGCCCCCGCGAAGTCACCACCGTGGTCGACTGGCACACCATCCGCGACGCCGCCTCCGCCCAGAGCTTCGCCACCAAGGTGCAGACCGCCTCCCGCACCTCCTGGGGCCGCACCGCCATTTCCTCCGGCATCGACCACTCCGTGACCCTCATCGCCGCCTCCGGGCTGGAAGCCACCCGCCGCGTCATCGACGTCGCCGGCGACGGCACCAATAATGCCGGCCGCGACATCATGGAGGCCCGCGACGCCGCCATCGCCGCCGGCATCACCATCAACGCCCTGGCCATCATCAACGAACGCCCCGTCAACTGGAATATGGCCCATGTCCAGCCCCCCGGCGGACTGACCAAATGGTTCGAAGACAATGTCATCGGCGGCCCCGGCGCCTTCGCCCTCGAAGTCCGTGACTTCCGCAGCTTCGGCGAAGCCATGACCCGCAAACTCATCAACGAAATCGCCGCCCTGCCGGTGAGCCCGCGCGGGTAGGAAGCCCGGGGCTTTGCCCCGAACCCCACCAAGGAGCTCCGCTCCTGGACCTCGCCAAGGGACAATGTCCCTTGGATCCCATGGACAGGGTTTTGG
>CANJOG010000334.1 GCA_947475475.1 Acetobacteraceae bacterium | reverse complement strand
TTGGGCGTGAGGGGCGGCCAGGCCGAGGCCCGTGCTCAACGCACCCGCAGCCAGGGTGCGCGCGATGAAACGCTTCATGGATATCCTCCGTTTTTATGGCTGCCCCGTCAGAGGGCTGCGTTGGGATAGTGCGTCAGGATTGATGCCCTAATCAACCCTGGCGATTGTTAAACGATATCGAACGCGTCGCCGAGAAGCTGGCCGATGCCGCGGTGCAAAACCAGACTGGCCATGCCGTCGAGCGGCGTTGGCTCAGCATTGAGGATGACTAGGCGCTTGCCTTGGCGGGCGGCCTGCTCGGGCAGGCTTGCGGCCGGATAGACCCGCAGCGAGGAGCCGAGCACGAGCACCAGGTCGGCGGCCGCGATGGCCGCCTGGGCCTGCTGCATGGGCAGCGCCGGCATTGTCTGGCCGAAGGAAATCGTCGCCGTCTTGATCAGCCCGCCGCATTCGTCGCAGCGAGGGGCGCTGCGTGTGGCGGCAAAGCGTGCCAGCGTGTCCGGCAGTGCGTAAGGTTTACCGCAGTCCAGGCAGGAGGCTTTGCGGCATGTGCCGTGGATTTCGATGACCTGGCCGTCCTCGATTCCGGCGGCCTGGTGCAGCCCGTCGATGTTCTGGGTGATGACGCAGTCGGCGCGTCCGCTTGCGACCAGTGCTGCGACTGTACGATGGCCCCGATTGGGGGTGCTGCGGGCCAGCATGTCGTGCAGCCGGACATTGCGCTCCCAGGATTCGATCCGCGCTTCCTCGGAGGAGTTGAAATCCTGGAAGGTAACCGGTTTGGCCGTATTCCACAGGCCCGAGGGGCCGCGGAAATCTGGAATGCCGGATTCGGTTGAGATGCCTGCGCCGGTGAAGATGGCGATGCGATTGGCGGTGGCCAGCACGTCCGCGAGCAGGCGGGCTTCCAGTGCTGCGCTGTCATTCGGGGGCATCGGGATTCCTCGGCCGGCTGCGCGGATGCGCCGATCGCCAGGCGGATTCGATCGAACCGCGATCCATGGCGAGATAGATTTGCGTGGTCGAGAGATTGGCGTGGCCGAGCATGTCCTGGATGCTGCGCAGATCGGCGCCGCCACGCAGGAGATGAGTGGCGAAGGAGTGGCGGAAGGCGTGCGGCGTCACATGTTCCGGAAGGCCCGATTGATGGCGGTAGGTGCGGACGGTGCGCTGCGCCACGCCGGGATTGAGCCGCTCGCCGCGCGTGCCCAGAAACAGCGGCTCGCCGTCCACCGGGCGTGGATGCAGGCTGAGCAGGTGATCGAGCAGGCTGCGTGCGGCAGGGAGCAGCGGCACGATCCGCTCCTTTTGTCCTTTGCCGATCACGCGGATCGACTGGGCACGATGATCACGCACCTGCTGGACATCCAAGGCCAGCGCTTCTGAGATTCGTAATCCGCAGCCATAGAACAGCGCCAGCAATGCCTGGTCGCGGGCGCGGACGAAGGGCGAGTCGTGGTCGACGGAAATCTCGCGCACCGTCTCTAGCGCATCCTTTTCGCTGAGCGCGCGTGGCAAGCGATGCGCCTTCGCCTTGATCGCGGCGATGCGCGGGGCGTCCCACTCGATGCCGTGTTTGGTGGAGAGATAGCGCGCGAAGCTGCGGAGCGCCGAGAGCTTCTGTGCGCGCGTGCGGGCGGATTTCTGATCGCTGCTCATGGCCGAGAGCCAGGCCCGCAGCTCGGTCAGTTCCAGGCTGGCGAGCGTGGCCCGCGTCTGTGCCTGGCCGCGATGGGCGGCGAGGAAATCGAGGAACTGTGTCAGCGCGATATCATAGGCTGAGGAAGTGTGGGGCGAGCTGCGCTGCTCATGGACCAGCCAGTCCACAAAGCCGCGCCTGATGGCGTCGGCACTGTGGAGATCGGCGGCGGGCTCGCCCTGCATCGGTTGGTTAGGCGATGGGAATACTAGGCGATGGTCTGGCCGGTCTTGGACCAGTCCGCCAGGAAGGCAGCGAGTCCCTTATCGGTCAGCGGATGGTTGTAGAGCATGCGCAGAACGTTGGGCGGCAGGGTGGCGACATGGGCGCCAAGCTTGGCGGCCTGCACAACATGGATCGGGTGACGGATGCTGGCGACCAGCACCTCGGTGCGGAAATTCGGATAGTTGTTGTAGATCGTGACGATGTCCGAAATCAGCTCCATGCCGTCCTGGCCGATATCGTCGAGCCGGCCGACGAAGGGGCTGATGAAGGCGGCACCGGCCTTGGCGGCAAGCAGTGCCTGGGCGGCGGAGAAGCAGAGGGTGACGTTGACCATCACGCCTTCGTTGGCGAGCGTGCGGCAGGCACGCAGACCGTCCGGGGTCAGCGGCACCTTGATCGTCACGTTATGGGCGATCTCGCGCAGGACGGCGGCTTCCCGCATAATCGCGTCGTACTCGGTCGCCGCCACTTCGGCGCTGACCGGGCCGGGGACAATGGCGCAAATCTCGGCGATGACGTCGAGAATCTTGCGGCCCGATTTTGCGATCAAGGACGGATTCGTGGTCACGCCATCAAGCAAGCCGGTTTCTGCCAATGCCTTGATGTCGGCGATCTCGGCCGTATCCACGAAAAACTTCATATCCAATGCTCCTGATGGCGGGCCGCAAGCATACAGCCATGTCTGAAGCGCCGGAAGCACTGGCGCTGACGGGAGGCGCAGGCGGTGGTGCGGGACGGGTGTCCGTCCTGCTGCCGGTCCCGCTGAATGGGCCGCTGGACTATCTGGTCCCGGCCCATCTCGTCCCTGACGGCGGGAAGCTGCCGGCAGGGACCATCGTGATGGTGCCCCTGGGCGGGCGGCGTGTCGTCGGCGTGGTTTGGGATAGCCCAGCCAGTGGCGGTGTGGCCTCTTCCAAGCTCCGGCCCATCCACGAGGTCCTGGACCTCCCCCCATTGCCGGATGATGTGCGACGTTTCGTCGCCTGGGTGGCGCGCTACACAATGTCCAATCCGGGCGAGGTCCTGGCCATGGCGGTGCGGCCATCGGTGGTGATTGCCCCGCCGGGGAGGCTCGGCTGGCGGGGGGTGGCGTCGGTCGATGCTGCGTCGCTTGGGGAAAAGCAGCGCAAGGTTCTGGAGGCGGCTCTGGCGGCGCCTGGCAGCCTTACTGACCTGGCGAAACGCGCTGGTGTCTCCGTGCCGGTGGTCAGCGCGATGGCCAAGACGGGGCTGTTGGAGAGCGCCCGGCTTGAGGCCGCGCCGCGGTTTGGCGGGAATTCCGGGTCCGGCACGGGCGAGGCCCCTACCCTGTCGGAGGCGCAGGCGGAGGCCGGTGCGGCCTTGGCGGGGAAGGTCACGGAGCGGAAATTTGGCGTGACCCTGCTGGAAGGCGTGACTGGTTCCGGCAAGACCGAAGTTTATTTCGAGGCGATTGAAGCCTGCCGGCGTGCCGGGCGGGTTGCTCTTGTGCTGCTGCCGGAAATCGCGCTGTCGGCGCAGTGGCTGGAGCGGTTTGTGCGGCGTTTCGGGCTTCGTCCGCTGGTCTGGCATTCCGATCTCGGCCAGCGCGACCGCCGCCTGGCCTGGTCCGCCATCGCGCATGGCAGGGCGGATGTGATTGTGGGCGCGCGCTCCGCTC
>CANJOG010000333.1 GCA_947475475.1 Acetobacteraceae bacterium | reverse complement strand
AGGGCAGGGATTTCGGCGCCCTTGGGGCCGACGCGCAGCAATTTCATGGGGCTTCCTCTATATCATTAGGTTACATTGATCAGACGCGGTCGGTGATGACCTTGCCTTGCCGGCCACGCGGCTTCAAGCCAGCACTGCCGGTCGGGGCAGGCAGGAGCCAGAAGCAAGCCGGCTTCCACAAAAATGACTTTACGGCCGGGGCGGGCTGGTCTATCTGCCGCCGCTCATCCGGAACGCGGGAGATCGGGGGCGCTTGCGCCCTCTTAGGTGGTTGTACCACCGATCGTTTGTACCGCGGTCCTCGAATGCCCCGGAGACAGTCTCCGGGGGGACGTCAACCCGATCGAAGCCGGCCCTGACGGGTTTGCTGGCGACCGGGCGGAGCGAGGATCATGGCGAAGAAAGTTGTTGGCTACATCAAGCTGCAAATTCCGGCAGGCAAGGCGAACCCGTCGCCGCCAGTCGGCCCGGCGCTGGGTCAGCGCGGCCTGAACATCATGGCCTTCGTGAAGGAATTCAACGCTGTTACCCAGCAGATGGAACCCGGCATGCCGGTTCCGGTGGTGATCACGGCGTTTGCGGACCGCACCTTCTCCTTCATCACCAAGACGCCCCCGAACACCTACTTCCTGAAGAAGGCCGCCGGCGTCTCCGCCGGGTCGACCACGCCAGGCAAGGGTGCGACGGTCGGTAAGGTCACCATGAGCCAGCTGCGCGAGATCGCGGCGACCAAGATGATCCATATGAACGCCAATGACGTCGAAGGCGCCGTCCGCATGCTCGCGGGCTCGGCACGTTCGATGGGTCTGTCCGTGGTGGAGGGCTGATACGATGGCAAAGAACAAGCGTCTCGCCGCCGCCCAGGCCCGTGTTGACCGCAACAAGCAGTATGCTCTCGGCGAGGCTCTCTCGCTGGTGCGCTCCAATGCGAAGGCGAAGTTCGACGAAACGGTCGAAATCTCGATGAATCTCGGTATCGATCCGCGTCACGCTGACCAGATGGTTCGTGGCCTGGTGAGCCTGCCGAATGGCACTGGCAAGACCGTCCGCGTGGGCGTGTTCGCCCGCGGCGCCAAGGCTGATGAAGCCCGTGCGGCCGGCGCCGATGTGGTTGGTGCCGAGGATCTGGCTGAAAAGGTCCAGGCCGGCGACATCGCGTTCGACCGCTGCATCGCGACCCCGGACATGATGGCGCTCGTTGGCCGTCTCGGTAAGATCCTGGGCCCGCGCGGCCTGATGCCGAACCCGAAGCTCGGCACTGTCACCATGGACGTCAAGGGCGCCATCACGGCGGCCAAGTCGGGCCAGGTGGAGTTCCGGGCCGAGAAGGCTGGTATCATCCATGCCGGTATCGGCAAGGCTTCCTTCGAGGAAGGCGCTCTGCTCGAGAACATCCGCGCGCTGGTGGATGCCGTGCAGAAGGCCAAGCCGACGGGCGCCAAGGGCACCTATCTGCAGAAACTCGCGCTCAGCTCCTCGATGGGGCCGGGCGTGCGGGTGGATATCAGCAGCCTCGCTGTCTGAGACGCCGCCTGACTGAATTCGCCGGCCCCATCTTCTGATCGGGCTGGCGGGCAGGGGGTGTTCCGCCATTTGGTTGAGCGCCCCCGAACCTGTCCGAGACCGCACGTCACCCTGCCTCCTTCGGGAGCAGGGCGCTAAGGTTCCCTTCGGGGGCGCGCGCGGGAGACGGGGAAAGCGGAATTTTTCCGGCCTGATGGCCGGTGGGATTCTGGCTGTTCCGGCTGGGGTTGCCCCTGCTCTGATGAGCTTAGGTGGCCCGTGGACAGGCGAACCGGACCGCATTGCCGGCCATAAGGCCCGGTAAAGCGGTTCTTGGGAAACCCGGCCTGGCGCGGCACATGCCGCGCGAGGCTCAGACGGAGACGGGTATGGACCGTACGGAGAAGCGCGAATTCGTCGCCCTCCTCGCTGCGGTGTTCGCCGAGACGTCGATGGTTGTGGTCACCCGGAATAAGGGTCTGACTGTAGCCGATGCGACCAATCTGCGACGCCAGATGCGGGCAGCGGGTGCGAATTACAAAGTCGCGAAGAACCGCCTGACCGCCCTCGCCCTGGATGGGACCCGGTTCGACGGCATTGCCCCCATGCTCAAGGGACCGACCGCGCTTGCGTGGTCTAAGGATCCCGTGGCCGTGGCCAAGGCAGCTGTCGAGTTCGCCAAGACCAACGAGAAGTTCGAGATCATCGGCGGTGCCCTTGGCACCCAGACGCTCAATGCGGATGGGATCAAGGCGCTGGCCGAACTGCCGTCGCTGGATGCGCTGCGCGCTGGCCTGCTGGGAATGATTCAGACCCCAGCGACCCGCATTGCAGGCGTTCTCCAGGCGCCGGCCGGACAGCTCGCTCGCGTCTTCGGGGCCTACGCCAAGAAGGACGAGGCGGCATAAGGCCAGGTCGATACCTCTACTGTGGCGGCGCTCCAACGCGCCTGTCTGCGCTTCCGGTGCTCATTGGCCCATCGGCCAACTCCGCTCCGGTTCTCGCCAGACACGCTGGAGCACTCACCACAGCGAGGTCTCAACCCGGCCTACCTCCCAGCAGATCAGGGAGGTGCGGCTATCGCATTCACAGCAGGGCCGGCATGCCGGCCTTGAACAGAACAGACCAGAGTCTAACTTAGGAAGATATCACTATGGCCGATCTCGCTAATTTGGTTGAGCAGCTTTCCGCCCTGACGGTGCTGGAAGCCGCCGAGCTGTCCAAGATGCTCGAAGAGAAGTGGGGCGTCTCCGCCGCCGCGCCGGTGGCTGTTGCCGCCGCCCCGGTTGCCGTTGCCGCCGCGCCGGTTGAAGAGCAGACCGAGTTCACCGTGATCCTCGCAAAGGCTGGCGAGAAGAAGATCAACGTGATCAAGGAAATCCGCACCATCACGGGCCTGGGCCTCAAGGAAGCCAAGGACCTCGTCGAAGGCGCGCCGAAGACCGTCAAGGAAGGCGTCAACAAGGACGAGGCTGCCAAGATCCGTAAGGTTCTGGAAGAGCAGGGCGCGACTGTCGAAGTTAAGTAATGCATATCCCGCGCGTATCGGGGCCCGGCAACGGGTTCGGATGGACGCGGGAGATGGGCTGAAACGGGGTGGGAACCCGCTTGGTTCCCGCCCCATCACCCGTTACGGGCGCGTAAGCGTTTGTCTGGGTGGGGCTTCCCGGGGTCTCCGCGCAACGTGCGCGGGTCATCCCGGTTCGGTTTTTGGGTCGATTGCAGGTCGGTAGGGCAGAACAGATGAACGCAATTTCACGGTCGTTCACGGGGCGCAAGCGCATCCGCAAGAATTTCGGACGGATTCCCGAAGTCGCGCCGATGCCAAACCTCATTGACGTGCAGCGCGCCAGCTACGAGGCGTTCCTGCAGATGAACGTCACGCCTGACAGCCGGACTCCGACCGGTCTGCAGGAAGTCTTCAAGTCGGTCTTCCCGATCGACGATTTCGCCGGCCGTGGCCGGCTTGAATTCGTCTATTACGAGCTGGAAGAGCCGAAATACGACGTCGAGGAATGCATCCAGCGCGGCATGACCTTTGCCGCGCCGTTGAAGGTCATCCT
>CANJOG010000332.1 GCA_947475475.1 Acetobacteraceae bacterium | reverse complement strand
GTGTGGATGTCGCTAGTTTTGGCGCCGATCTGCCGGGCAGACCGAGCCTCGGGCAGATGGTGCGGCGGATGCTGGCGCTGGTGCCTGACTTGAAGCGGCTGCGGCTGTCCTCGATCGATCCGGCGGCGATTGATGAGGATCTCTGGCGGTTACTGGCAGAAGAGGAAAGGTTGATGCCGCATCTGCATCTCTCGGTGCAGGCGGGCAGCGATCTGATCCTCAAGCGGATGAAGCGGCGGCATTTGCGGGGCGATATTCTTGCTGTGGCGAAGCGGGCGCGCGATCTGCGGCCTGGCCTGTCGCTGGGTGCGGATGTGATTGCCGGATTTCCGACCGAGACGGATGCGCTGTTCGAAGAAACGCGCGCTCTGGTCGAGGAAGTCGGTTTCGCGTTTCTGCATGTGTTTCCCTATAGCGAACGCGAGGGCACGCCGGCGGCGCGGATGCCGGCCGTAGCGAAAGATGTGCGCCGTGCGCGTGCGGCGCGGCTGCGTGAGACGGGTTCGGTGTCGGCGCGGGAGTTCCGCGCGGGGCTGATCGGGCGTGAGTTGGCTGTGTTGACCGAGACGGAAAACGCGGGGCATTGCGCGCATTTCGTGCCGGTGAAACTGGCCGCGCCGGTGGGGGCCAACCGCATTCTGCGCGCGCGGGCGGTTGGCGTGACCGATGATGGTTTATTGGCGGAGGCTTCCTGAATGGCGCTTGGATTTTTCTCGCGGCTGAAGGAAGGCCTCTCGCGCAGCACTGCCAAGATCAGCGAAGGCATCACCGCGGTTTTCAAGAAGCGCAAGCTTGATGACGCGGCGCTGGAGGAACTTGAGGAGCTGCTGATCGGCGCCGATCTCGGCACTGGCGTTGCACGGCGCGTGATTGCGGAGTTCCGCCGCACGCGGTTCGGCAAGGATGTGACGGATGAGGAAATCCGCACGGCGCTTGCCGAAGAGATAGCGAAAATCCTGGAGCCGGTGGCGCGGCCGCTGGAACTGAACCGCGCGCTCAAGCCGCATGTGGTGCTGGTGGTCGGCGTGAACGGCACTGGCAAGACCACGACGATTGGCAAGATGGCGCTGAATTACAAACAGTCTGGACTGACACCGATGCTGGTGGCGGGCGACACGTTCCGCGCCGCGGCGGTGGAGCAGTTGCAGGTCTGGGGCGAGCGGACTGGGGCAACGGTGATTTCCGGCGCGCAGAATGCGGATTCCGCTGGCCTTGCCTTTGATGCGCTCACGCGCGCGAAGGCCGAAGGTGCCGACGTGTTGCTGATCGACACGGCCGGGCGGCTGCACAACAAGTCCGCACTGATGGAAGAGCTGGCCAAGATTATCCGTGTGCTGCGCAAGCAGGATACGACGGCGCCACATTCTGTGCTGCTGGTGCTCGATGCCACCACCGGGCAGAATGCGATTTCGCAAGTCAAGACCTTCAAGGAACTGGTTGATGTGACCGGGTTAGTGGTCACCAAGCTCGATGGCAGCGCGCGGGGCGGCATTGTCGTGGCGCTGGCCGAGGATTTCAAACTGCCGGTGCATGCGGTGGGTGTGGGCGAGCAGGCGGGTGATCTCAAGCCCTTCGATGCGATGGAATTTGCGCGCGGGCTGGTCGGGGCGGGCTAAGGCGGGGCGGTCTGAGGCGGGGCGGTCTGAGGCGGGGGATTGCTTCCGAAGTCAGAAAACTGTTCCGGCCACTTTGCTTTCCACTGGGCTTTTGCATAAATCGGACAAAAGTTCTAATTTCTTTCCCGTCCAGCATAAGAAGCGGAGGAAACCAATAATGCAACTCGTTCGAATCGATGAGACGGCGCAACGCACCGCGGTCAGCGACGGCCCCCAGGGAACCACCAAGCTCTATGCTTATTTCGGCATGGCGGGTGGCTTCAAGGAAGGCCCGCAGGCCTATCTGGTGGATATGGTGACCCCGGGCGCGCGGATTGATGCGCATTACCATGATGTTGACCAGTTCCAGGTCATTGCCCGTGGCCATGGCAGGCTGGGCGCGCGTCCGCTTAAGCCGGTGGCGCTGCATTACGCCGATGCCTTCACGCCCTACGGGCCGATCGTAGCGAGCCAGGAAGGCATGGCCTTCCATACGATCCGCAATATGTCCGGCACCGGCTACTGGGCCATGCCGGACAATAAGGCGACCTCCAAGCGCGACCGCTATCATATCATGATGTTCGATATCGAACGCCCGCTCCCGGCTGCCGGCCAGAGCGAGCGTGAAGTGATCTGGGACGGTAATGAGGACCGGCTGCGCGTCGTTGGTCTGCGCATCGGCGCGAATGCCGAGATCAAGAGTGAGAACTCGGATGGCGGCGGGCAGTATCTGCTGGTCTGCGACGGCGCAGTTACGATCGATGGCAAGGAATTGCCGCAGGAATCGATGGTCCGCGTCGAGCCGGGCGAAGACGCGCCGGTGATCAAGACCGGGGCGGCCGGTGCGCAGGTACTGGTCATGCAGTTCGGCAAGATGACGGCGCGTCTGGGCTCGGGCCTGGCCAGCCGGGCGTTTCCGCCGCCGGAGGTCTACAAGCTGCCGGCAGGCACGAAAGTCGCCTGATCGCGGCGTCAGTTTTCGAATATTGAACGGGCCGCCTGCGAAGGCGGCCCGTTTTGTTTGCCCAGTGTGTTGGATAGTCGGGTGCGTTGGTTAGCCCTTGGTCGCCTTGTCCGCGATTGCCTTCACCTCGGCGACGGCTTCGTTGAAGCGCGCATTGAGCACGCCAATCGCCTCGGTATTGGATTTCTGGATGAGGCCGGACATTTCCTGCATATTCTGCGCGGCGCGTTCGTAGGCGGCGCGGAAGAGCTCCGTCTGCTTCTGGATTTTCTCCTGCGGCGCCGTGCTGGTGGAGAGTGCCTTCATCGCTTCCGTCAGCTCGGACATGTTCTGCTGCATGATTTCCATATGGCGGCGGGCGACGGCCTGCGCGCCTTCGAGCGCCACGCGGTTAGCCGCGGAGAGCGCTTCCATATTGCGCTTGCTGGCCGCCATCAGGCTTTCCATGTCGGGCAAAGCGGGGAATTTCATCTCGCCGAAGAGCTTGGTGAAATCCGGCATGGCGAAAAGATCCGGTACGCCTGGGATTTTGCTCGACATGGTCGTGATCCTTTACGGTTGGTCGCCTGACGTGTTCGGCGGCGGGGAGGCGGGTTGTTCCGCCTGGCCGGCTTCCTCGGGAGGGGCGGCTTCGGCGCGGGCGGGAAGGTGCGGGCGGTCCAGCCAGGCGGCGGCGCTTTCGGCGCGGCTCAGCGCCTTGTCCAGTGCGGCCATGGTGGCGGAGAGGTCTTCGCTCTCGTCGGTCTGCCAGGCCCGCAGTGTCCAGAGCCAGACGGCGACCAGGCCGTGGGTGCGCAACTTACCTTTCAGGCCGGTGGAGGAGGCGCCGGCGGTGTCGAGGAACCAGCCCATGGAGCGGCGTGTGGCATCGGCGAGCAGCAGGAGCGTCGGCGGCTCGGTGGGCAGGGCGTGCAGCACGGCGAGCATGCCGGCGCGGTGGAACTGGAAATAATCGATCCGGCGCATGATCAGGTCGAAAATGCGGTCGCGCACCGGGCCTTCTGCGGGGGCGTCTTGCAGGGCATAGGCGTCGG
>CANJOG010000331.1 GCA_947475475.1 Acetobacteraceae bacterium | reverse complement strand
CTTCTGGCCACACCGCAATGACGAACACCGGCCTGCCGAAGGTCAAATACCGCAGAGTTTGGACGTACCGTCACCGCGAACCACACAAATGGTCAGCCAGATACAGAAGCTATCCGACCACAAGTGATGAATTTCCGCAGCCTGCTAGATGTTCCCGGGCTGTAAGGCGGGCGATAAGGTCGTCGATTTCAGAACTATTTTTTTCAGCTTCGAGCTTTTTTCGTTCTTCATTGAAATTGAACGCCGCACGTGCAGCCTCTCTGTCAAAAATCTTCTTCCGATATGTAGCCAAAGCCTCTTCATATGTTGTTGCCGCTATTGCATTGAATTTCTCTTGCTTGGGTCGAGCGCCAGGAAGAAATCGAGCAAGAAAAGCGACCCGCTGCGGCGCGTAATCCTCCTTTTGGGGCTCCGGCGGGATGTAGGCGGGGGAGAATATGCCCGGAGAAAATGGTATTTTGGTCGATGACAACTCTACGGCGGGGTCGCAACCTAACGCCCGCACAAGAAGAGAGGATATCGCCTCATCGGCCTCTTGAATGGAACGTGTCATCTCCTCTGTTTCGCCGAGACGAGATGCAAGATAATCTTCTCGTGCCTTCTTTGCAGCCCATTTTTGATAGCGTTGCCGTTCCGCCACATCTCTTCGTTGAGCGGATTCTTGCATCCGTTGTGCACGAGCAGCTTCACGCGCAATGGATCGCATGCTGGTCGCAAAGCTCCTTCGACTCATATTCCCTATTCACCCGATGTTATTGCGACACAAATGAAATCTGTCCGTAACAAATCACGACAGGGCTAAGAGAGCAAGCCTCGATCAGCTTGCCCCCGGATTACGGCTTTGCCTCCATCCGGGCTACGATTCCACGCTCCAGCCCAGCGTGTCGCCGCCGCGGAACACCAGCACCTTGTCTGCCCCGACTGTCACTGACTCCTGCACCACGCTCTCGCGCCGCATGAGCGTCAGCATCGTGGTATTCACCGGCAGTCCATAGAAACGCGGGCCGTTCAACGAGGCGAAATTGTTGAGTCTATCGAGCGCGCCTTCCTCGTCGAAAACCTGCGCGTAGCAGGCCATCGCCACGGCAGCGCAGAAGATGCCGGCGCAGCCGCAGGCGGCTTCCTTCAGATGCGCCATATGCGGCGCGGTATCGGTGCCGAGGAAGAAGCACGCATCGCCGGAGGTGGCGGCTTTACGCAGCGCGAGACGGTGCTTTTCGCGCTTGGCGATCGGCAGGCAATAGAGATGCGGCCTGATGCCGCCCTGGAAGATCGAGGAGCGGTTGATCATCAGATGATGCGGCGTGATGGTGGCGCCGACGCGGCCGCCCGGGTTCTGCGCATTGAAGCCGCTGACGAAGTCCGCGGCTTCCTGGGTGGTGATGTGCTCGAACACCACGCGCAGGCCGGGATGCTCGCGCAGCAGAGTATGCAGATGGCGCTCGATGAACACCGCCTCGCGGTCGAAAATATCGACGCTCTGATCGGTGGTCTCACCATGAACCAGCAGGGGCATGCCGATCTTTTCCATCCGCTCCAGAACGGTTCGGATTTTCGCCAGATCAGTGACGCCGTGATGCGCGTTGGTGGTGGCCCCGGCGGGGTAGAGCTTGGCGGCGACCCACACACTTTCGGCGTGGCCGCGCGCGATTTCGTCAGGATCGGTGCCATCGGTGAGATAGGCAGTCATCAGTGGCTGGAAATCCGAGCCTGGCGCGCGGGCGGCGAGGATGCGGTCGCGATAGGCCTGTGCGGCCGCGACGGTGGTGATCGGCGGCACCAGGTTGGGCATGATGATGGCACGGCCGAAATGCGCCTCGGTGCCCGGCAGCACGGCACGGAGCATGTCGCCGTCGCGCAGATGCACATGCCAGTCATCGGGCTTGCGGATCACCAGCGAGTCGGGACCGGTCGTGCTCATGCGGCGCTTCTCCTGTACTGGGCGCGGTTTAGGGCCTCACGGGAGCGGGTCAAGCCGCCTCGGAGAGCACCAGCCGCCGCGCCGGGGCTTTGCGCAACGGCATGGCGGCGTAGACGTCCTTCACCGCCTCGGTGATGGTCACCCCGGCCAGGCGCGGCACCAGGCGGCGGCCGGTGCGTTCCCAGAGCGGGGCGGAGCGCAGCATCAGCCGGATCTGGGTTGGGGGCAGGTAGAGGGCGGTGTCCCGCCTTTCGACCCGGAACATCGAATCGGCCAGCAGGCGGCCGATCTGGCCGGGCGAATAGGGCTGGCCATGGCCGAAGGGGGTGGCCTCCAGATGCGCCCAGAGGCCGGCGCGGTTGGGGGCAATCACCAGCAGCAGCCCATCCTCACGCAGCACACGCCAGACCTCGCGGAGCATGCGGCGGGAGTGTTCGGCGCCCTCCAGCCCGTGCACCAGAATGATCCGGTCGAAACTGAGATCGGCGAAGGGCAGGGCCTCCTCCTCCACCGTGCAGGTAAGGTTGGGCGCTCCGGCCGGCCAGCGGGCGACGCCCAACTGGGCCGGGACGGCGGCAATCAGGCGGGCGGCCTGTTCGGCACCCTGGCGTTCGCGCCACAGGCGCAGATAAGGCACGGCATAGCCGAGGCCGAGCACATCGCGCCCGGCGACCGAGGGCCACAGGGCTGAGACACGCTCGCGCAGCAGCCGGGCGGCCACCGCGCCCCGGGCCGTCGCGTAGAAATCCGCCGCCGCATGTACGTCGGTTGCCATGCCTCCCTATAACACTCCCGCGCCGTCATGGATGCGCCCCTTTCCGTGGCGCGCCTTCCCGGCCAGAATAATCCGCCAACCGGAGCCACCAATGCCCATCACCGCCACGCCGATCCCCAATCTCTCCGACAATTACGTCTGGCATCTGCGCGAGGAGTCCACCGGCACCGTCGCCATCATCGATCCGGCCGAAGCCGCGCCGACCGCGCGGGCGATCGAGGCGCTGGGCGGGCGGCTGGACATGATCCTGCTGACGCATCACCACGCCGACCATATTGGCGGCGTCGATGAGCTGCGCGCGCGCTACGGCTGCCCCGTGATCGGCTACGGCGACGATGCCGCGCGCCTGCCGAAGCTGGACCGGGCGGTGCGCGAGGGCGATGTGGTGGCGTTCGGCGCGGCGAGCGCGCGGGTGATTTTCGTGCCGGGGCATACGCTCGGCCATATCGCCTATTTCATCCCCGAAGGGCCGCTGCTGGCCTGCGGCGATACGCTGTTCTCGCTCGGCTGCGGGCGGCTGTTCGAGGGCACGCCGGAGCAGATGTTCGAGAGTCTGGGCAAGTTCTCCGGATTGCCTGACGACACCCGCGTCTGCTGCACGCATGAATATACCGAGAGTAATCTGCGCTATGCTGAGCACGTCGATTCATTGACGAAGACGGGGGGCGACAATCCGGCACTGAAAATCTTCGGCGCCCGCGTGCGCGCGCTGCGGGCCGCCGGCTCGCCGAGCGTGCCCTCGTTGCTTGGCGATGAGCGTGGAGCCAATCCGTTTCTTCGCGCGGGTAATGCCGCCGCTTTTGCAACTCTGCGTCAGGGCAAGGATAATTTCCGATGAAACTCTATCACTCCGTTACCAGCCCCTTCGTCCGTAAGGTGATGGCCTGCGCCATTGCCCG
>CANJOG010000330.1 GCA_947475475.1 Acetobacteraceae bacterium | reverse complement strand
TGGCCGCCGCCGCTTTGGCTGATGCGCCAGGCTGGCCGCTATTTGCCGGAATACCGCACCATTCGCGCCGAGGCCGGCGATTTCATCGCACTCTGCACCAATCCGGCGCTGGCCACCGAAGTCACGCTCCAGCCCATCCGCCGCTTCGGCATGGATGCGGCCATCCTGTTCAGCGACATCCTGATCCTTCCCTGGGCGCTCGGCTGGGGCCTACGCTTCGCCGAGGGTGAGGGGCCGGTCATGCCGCAGCTCAAGACCGCTGGTGACCTCGAAACGCTGGACCGCATGCGGATGGCCGACAAGGTCGAGCCGGTCATGGAAACCGTCCGCCGCGTTAAAGCGGCGCTGGACCCCAATACCGCCCTGATCGGCTTTGCCGGCGCCCCCTTCACCGTCGCCTGCTACATGGTCGAGGGCCGCGGCTCGAAGGATTTCGCCACCGCCCGCGGCATGGCCTTCAGCCAGCCGGAGCTGTTCAACCGGCTGATCGAGGAGCTGACCACCTCGACCATCGCCTATCTGGCCTTGCAGATCGAAGCCGGCGCCGATGCGGTGATGCTGTTCGACAGCTGGGCCGGCATGCTCTCGGCCGCCCAGTTCCGTCACCATTCCATCGCACCGACGCGAACCATTGTCTCCGCTCTGCGTGCTCGCTTCCCGAACGTGCCCATCATCGGCTTCCCCCGCATGGCCGGGCTGCTGGCAGCCGAATACGCCGCCGCGACAGGCGTGCAGGGCGTGGGCCTGGATGGCGGCGCCGATCCGCTGCTCGCCGCAGGGCTGATCCCGCAAAACATCGCCATCCAGGGCAATCTGGACCCGCTAGCGCTGGTGGCCGGCGGCAAGGCCATGGCGCAGGAACTGGCGCCGATCCTGGAGGCCTTCCAGGGCCGGCCCTATATCTTCAATCTTGGTCACGGCATCGTGCCGCAGACCCCGCCTGACCATGTTGCCGAGCTGGTCCGATTGGTCCGCAATGGCTGAGCGCGTCGCCGTCATCCTGTTCAATCTGGGTGGACCGGATCGCCCCGAAGCGGTCCGGCCCTTCCTGCTCAACCTGTTCAGCGACCCGGCGATCATCCGCGCCCCGGCTCCGATCCGCTTCTTCCTGGCACGGTTCATCGCAAAACGTCGCGCCCCCTTCGCCATCGAGAACTACCGTCTGCTCGGCGGTAAATCGCCTTTGCTGGACCTGACCAACGCCCAGGCGCGCGCCATCGAGACCCAGTTTGCCGATAGCAGCACGGACATCCGTTGCTTCGTCACCATGCGCTACTCGGCGCCCCAGGCCCGTGAGGTCGCCCGTGCGGTCAAGGAATGGGCGCCGGATCGGATCATCCTGCTGCCGCTCTATCCGCAATATTCCTCCACCACCTCGGGCAGTTCTCTGCTGGACTGGCGCAATGCCGCTGCCAGCGTGAATCTGGTCGCAGAGACCACCACGCTCTGCTGCTGGCATGAAGACCCTTCCTATATCCGGGCCACTGCCGCCCTGGTCCAGGGCACGCTCGAACAAGCGGAGGCCGACCATCCCGGCAAACCAATCCGCCTGCTTTTTTCCGCCCACGGATTGCCGGAATCGATCATCAAATCCGGTGATCCCTATCAATGGCAGATCGAACAGTCCGTCGCCGCCGTGCTCACCGCCATGGGCGGCTTCCCTGACTGGTCCATCTGCTACCAATCCCGCGCCACCCCGGTGAAATGGATTGGCCCCTCCACCGATGACGAAATCGCCCGTGCCGGAAGCGATGGTGTAGCTGTCGTTGTGGTCCCGATCGCCTTCGTCTCGGATCACTCCGAGACCCTGGTCGAGCTGGATATCGAATACCGCGACCTCGCCCATAAATCCGGCATTTCCGCCTATTACCGGGTGCCCGCCCAGAACACCGACCCTGCCTTCATCGCTGCCCTCACCGGCCTGATCAGCCGCGCTGCTGCCGGCCCCCTCGGTCTCGCCGCACCTGCCCGGCGCTGCCCAAGCACCTGCGGCCTCTGCCCGCAACCGGAACGCACGCCATGACCATCGGCTTCCTGTCCCATCTCTACCCCTGGACCAAAGCGCTACATGTCATCGCCGTGATGTCCTGGATGGCCGGCATGCTCTATTTGCCACGTCTCTTCGTCTATCACTGCGAGGTTCCCATCGGCTCACGCGAGAGCGAGCGCTTCAAGGTGATGGAACGCCGCCTGCTCAAGGCAATCATCAATCCGGCCATGATCGCCACCTGGCTGTTCGGCATCATCCTGGTGCTGACCCCCGGCGTGATCGACTGGTCGGCCGGCTGGTGGCTCCTCAAGCTCGCTTCGGTGATCTTGCTCTCCGGCTTCCATGGCGCGCTGACTGGCTGGTGGCGCGCCTTCCTCAACGATGCCAACCGCAAGCCGCAACGCTATTTCCGCATCGCCAATGAAGTGCCGACCCTGCTGATGATCATCATCGTGATTATGGTCATTGCCCGGCCTTTCTGATCCCGGCCCGGCGAGGCATCCGCCGCGGGTAGCAGGGATGCCTTGAATTCGCGACAAAACCCCGCTACCTGCCGGTTGACGCGCCGGGATCGTCCGCCTAGCTTCCCGTCGCTTACGGCCTCTTCCTTCCGGTGGTCTTCTTCGTACCACCCTTTCCCACCTTTCCCGGGGCAGCCCCCTTCCGCCGAAAAATCCGGCGGTTGGCCAATATTACGCTGTCTCCCCCCATCCAGACCGACCTTCGAGGCGACCTGATGCACCTCGCCGACCTTAAGGCAAAATCCCCCGCGGACCTGCTCTCCTTCGCGGAATCACTGCAGATCGAGAACGCATCCAGCCTGCGCAAGCAGGACATGATGTTCGCGATCCTGAAAAACCTTGCCGATAATGACCAGCCCATTCACGGCGAAGGCACGCTGGAAATCCTGCCCGACGGGTTTGGCTTCCTACGCAGCCCGGAATCAAACTACCTGCCCGGCCCGGATGACATCTATGTCAGCCCCAACCAGGTGCGCCGCTATGCGCTGCGCACCGGTGACACGGTCGGCGGCCAGATTCGCGCCCCGAAGGATGGCGAGCGCTATTTCGCGCTGCTCAAGCTCGACACCGTCAATTTCGAGCCGCCCGAGGCGGTCCGCCACCGGATCAATTTCGACAATCTGACCCCGCTCTATCCCGATGAGCGGCTGAAGATGGAGATGGAGAATTTCCAGTCGGTGGCGAAGGCCCCGAACAAGGATTTCACCCCCCGCGTCATCGATCTGATCGCGCCGATCGGCAAGGGCCAGCGCGCCCTGATCGTCGCCCCGCCGCGCACCGGCAAGACGGTGATGCTGCAGAACATCGCGGCCGCCATTTCGCACAACCACCCGGAAGTCTTCCTCATCGTGCTGCTCATTGACGAGCGCCCCGAGGAAGTCACGGACATGGCCCGCTCCGTGAAGGGCGAGGTCATTTCCTCCACCTTCGACGAGCCGGCGACCCGCCACGTCCAGGTCACCGAAATGGTGATCGAAAAGGCCAAGCGCCTGGTCGAGCATAAGCGTGACGTGGTGATCCTGCTGGATTCCATCACCCGCCTCGCCCGCGCCTACAACACCGTCGTCCCCTCCTCGGGCAAGGTGCT
>CANJOG010000329.1 GCA_947475475.1 Acetobacteraceae bacterium | reverse complement strand
GTTTCGCGTGCGCGCTGATGCTGGTTAAATCTGTCCACACAGCCTAGGGTGACATCAAATCGTGTATAATCCATCACGCGTTTGATACGCTACGCTACTTCTTTATGCCTTATTGTCAGCAAGTGTGCAGTCATGCATCCCAACTCCGTCACAACCATCAAACATCGCGACGCGGCCATGACGCAGGTACGGGCAGCGGCGGAATTCGATTTCGACGATCTGCACAGGCAGGTTCAGGCGTTGCGGGACCGCCCGATCTTCTTCGTTGCAGGCGCGGCAAAATCGGGTACGACCTGGGTGCAATTGCTGCTCGACGGCCATCCCGAGATTAGCTGCCGCGGTGAAGGCCATCTGACCGACAGCCTGGCCGTCATGCTGACAGATGTGGTGCAACGGCAGAATCAGAAACTCGACCAGGTGGACGCCGTTCTGCGGGAGGCAAATGCAAGCTTCCCGCGTTTTACGAATGCGCATCTCTATTACCTCTTCACCGTTGCTGCCTCGATCCTCCTGGCCGACTCCGCGAGCTATTCGGGCAAGCTGGTCGTTGGCGAGAAAACGCCGGACAACGTCATGAACTTGCGCCTGCTCAAGACGGTCTTTCCGCAAGCGCGCTTTCTCCATGTCGTCCGTGATGTGCGCGACTGCATTGTCTCAGCCTGGTTCCATAACTTGCGGCTGAATCGGGAAGAGGCGCTGAGCATCGGCGCCACGCTCGACGAATTCGCCATGCTTGTGGTCGAGGTTTGGCGCAAAACCATTGAAGCAAAACTGGCTTTTTCTCATCAGCATCCCAACGCCATCATGACGGTGCGCTATGAGGATCTCATTGCCGAACCGAGACTGGCTCTGCGCCGCTCGCTCGATTTCCTGGACGTCAATGCCTCGAAGTCAGCCATCGACTTCTGCCTCGCGGGCGCCGATTTCCACGCCCTCAGCGGCCGGAAAAATGGCGAGGAGAACCAGACATCATTTTTCCGCAAGGGCGTCGTGGGGGACTGGCGCAACCACCTCTCCCGCCGCAGCCATATCGAAATTCTCCGCCGCTGCGGCGATCTGATGCGGCAGTTTGGGTATCATTGAGTCTGACAAACCAGCATTTCAAAGAGAAACCGCACCCTCGCAGGGTTGCGATATCCTGGCCGGCAGGCATCGGCATCTATTCCTTCGCGACGTGCATCAACGCCCCCCTGGCGCATGGTCGGGCCGGGGTGAAATCACAGCGCGCGCTCGCCCAAGAACGCGCCATACGTAAACCAAAATTAACAAATAATAGTCAAAGTAATCGGCATTGTTGCCGATACTGTCCGCAACAACCCCGGCATGCGCGACTTCACGATGTCGTTATCTCACCTCAAAATGAACAATTCAGTATTTACAGTGCCTGTTTGAGCATTTAACCCCGCTTCGATACACATGAGCAACTTTATGCCGCGCGGTTAACAAGCGATCTGGACCGGTCTATGTATTCCGCCAAACCTCCCGCAGTGCATGGCGTGCCCACCGCATCGCCACACAGTCCCCAATAGTGTCGGGCGTCCAGACTGTCGTGGGATTCGATTTTGACCGCTTGCACGCCCAGGTTCAGGCACTGCGGCATAAACCGATCTTTTTCATTGCCGGCGCGGCGAAATCGGGCACGACCTGGGTGCAAATGCTGCTCGACCTCCATCCGGACATCCGGTGCAGCGGCGAAGGCCATCTGACCGATAGCCTGGCCATCCTGCTGACCGAACTGGTGCAGCGGCAGAACCAGAAGCTCGACGACGTCAGCACGATGCTGCGCGAGGCCAACCCGACCTTTCCGCGCTTCAGCAAAGAGCACCTCTATTACATCTTCACCGTCGCCGCCTCGACCCTGCTTGCCGATTCCGCACGGGATTCTGGAAAATCGGTGATTGGCGAGAAAACGCCGGACAATATTCTGAACTTGCGCCTGCTCAAGACGGTGTTCCCACAGGCGCGGTTCGTCCATGTGATCCGTGACGTGCGGGACTGCATCGTCTCGGCCTGGTTCCATAATCTACGGCTGAATCCCGAACAATCGCAGCGCCTGGACGCCACGCTCGATGAGTTTGCCCTGCTCGTCGCCGATGGCTGGCGCGATTCCATCGAGGCGCATCTGAATTTCGCCGCCCAGAATTCCGACGCCATCATGACGCTGCGCTACGAGGATCTCAGCACAGATCCGCGATCCTCCTTGCGCCGCACACTGGAATTCCTGCACGTCACTAACTCGGACGCCGCCCTCGATGCCTGCCTCGGCGGCTCCGATTTCCATACGCTCAGCGGCCGGAAAAATGGCGCGGAGGACCCGGCCTCGTTTTTCCGCAAAGGCATTGTCGGGGACTGGCGCAACCACCTCTCCGGCCGCACCCATACCGAAATCCTGCGTCGTTGCGGCGAGCTGATGCGACAATTCGGGTATTATTGAGGGTCGGAGTGGCAGGTTTCTGAACACAGGCAATAGCCCGGGGGGTGGGCTTCAGCCCACCATCGTCACATCGGGCGCGGAGCAAGATGGTGGGCTGAAGCCCCCCCCTACGCGGCACGCATGTTGCCGCTAATGACTCAACTCCCGCGTCATCTCATCCAGCCCCGCGAGCGTGAGCGGATACATCCGCCCCTCCATCAACTGGTGGATCAACTGCGTCGAGTGCGTGTGCTTCCAGCCATGCGGCGGCACCGGATTGATCCAGGCGCTGCGCTTGAAGTGCTTCAGCAGCCGCTTCATCCAGACTTCGCCGGATTCCTGGTTCCAATGCTCGGCCGAGCCGCCCGCGGTGGTGATTTCATAGGGGCTCATCGACGCATCGCCGACGAAGATCAGCTTATAGTCTGAGCCAAAGGTGCGGATCAGCTCGTCCGTCGCCATATCGGCGCCGCGCCGGCGGGGGTTCTGTTTCCACAGCGCCTCATAGACGCAATTATGGAAATAGAAATGCTGCATGTGCTTGAATTCGGTGCGCACCGCCGAGAACAATTCCGCTGACAATTTCACGTAATCATCCATCGAGCCGCCAATATCGAGCAGCAGCAGGATCTTCACCGCATTATGCCGCTCCGGCGTCATGGTGATATCCAGCGAGCCGGCATTTTTCGCGGTGTTCAGGATCGTCGTCGGCAGATCGAGTTCCGTCGCCGCCCCGGTGCGGGCAAAACGGCGCAGCCGCCGCAGGGCTAGTTTCATATTGCGCGTGCCGAGCTCGATATTGTCGTCGAGATCGCGGAAGTCGCGCTTGTCCCATACTTTCACCGCGCGGCGATGGCGGGATTTGTCCTGGCCGATGCGCACGCCTTCTGGATTATAGCCATAGGCGCCAAAGGGTGAGGTGCCGCCAGTGCCGATCCATTTATTGCCGCCCTGGTGGCGCTCATTCTGCTCGGCGAGCCGCTGACGCAGCGTCTCCATCAGCTTATCGAAACCGCCCAGCGCCTCGATCTCGGCCATCTCTTCGGGCGTCATCACCTTCTCGGCGATCTTGCGCAGCCATTCCTCGGGGAGTTCGCGTCTAAGATCGTCACCCGCCGCGCCCTCGACCGGCAGCACGCCCTTGAACACTTCGCCGAACACGCGGTCGAAGCGGTCCAGATGGCGC
>CANJOG010000328.1 GCA_947475475.1 Acetobacteraceae bacterium | reverse complement strand
TACACGCTGGCCGAAGAGGCCGGCTATGACGGCATCATGGTCAATGAGCACCATAATGCCGCGTACTGCATGCAGTCGCGCATCTCGATCATGTCCGCGGTGCTCGCCGCCCGCACCCAGAATGTTAAGATCGTCCAGCTCGGCAATCCGTTGCCGACCTGGGAAAATCCTGTCCAGCTTGCCGAAGAGATCGGCATGATCGACATGATTTCGAAGGGCCGTATCGTCTCGGGCATCGTGCGCGCCGGCGGGCAGGAGCAGATTTCCAATAACGTCAATCCTGCCTTCAACCGCGAGCGCTTCCGCGAAGCGCATGACCTGATGATCAAGACCTGGACCGATCCCGGCCCGTTCCGTTGGGAAGGCGATCATTATCAGGTTCGTGTGGTGAACCCTTGGGCAACGCCCTACCAGAAACCGCATCCGCGTATCTGGTGCCCCGGCATCGTCTCCAAGGAGACGATCGAATTCGCGGCCGCGCATCGCTATCCGTATATCTGCCTCAACACCACGATCGACGACACCAAGCGTATCTGGGGCCTTTACGACAAGCTGGCCGCCCAGGCGGGGTTTGTCGCGGGTCCGCAATATCGCGGCTATCTGGTGCGCTGCATTGTCGGCGAGACGGAAGAAGAAGCGCGCCGCATTGCCCAGCAGCATATGTGGATGGCGGGCGAATTTGCCGGCTTCGGCCGCTCAGCCTGGGTCTCGCCGACCGGCTATACCAGCTACGAAAACCGCATGGGCCGCGCCGCATGGGATTCGAAGCTGGGCGATCTGGACTACCAGATTTCGCGCGGCACCATGGTGGTGGGCACGCCGGACCAGGTGATCAAGAAATTGCGCTGGTGGATGGAGGAGACCCGTCCGGGCATCATGATCCTCTGGCAGCTTGACGGAAAGATTCCCTTCGAGTTGGGTAACAAGAGCATCCGCATGATGGGCCGAGAGGTTCTGCCGGCGGTGAAGGAAATCGCCAAGGAGCTCGACTTGAAAGATCCGTTCGAAGCCAATGATCCGGTGAGCCTGGCCTCCTCGCCGCCCGAGACACTGATCCCGGGCGCGACGGCGGCCGAGTGATGGCAGCCCCGCGGTTAGATCCAGATCTCGCCCCGATTGTCGATAACGCCTCGCCGGCGCTGAAGATCGACTTCTCCAAGCTGGAGCCGTTCGAGACGGCCAAGCAGATGCGCGCTGCCCAGATCGAGGCCGATGTGCCTGCCGATCCGGATATCGCGGTGGAGGATCTCGAGATTGCCGGTCCGCATGGCCCGATCAAGCTGCGCGTCTATCGCCCGAAAGGTGCTGGCCGCGGCGCGCTGATCAGCTTTCATGGCGGCGGCTGGGTGATCGGCACGATCGGCACCGACCATCCGCGCGCCATGGCGCTGGCGCGGGCGTCGGGGACGATCATCATTTCGTCCGATTACCGCAAATCGCCGGAACACAGCTTCCCGGTGCCGCTGGACGATGCGCGCTTTGCCGCCAACTGGGTGGCGGATAATGCGGATGCGCTGGGCGTGGATCGCGCGAAGCTGGGCCTGTCCGGCGTCTCGGCCGGTGGCAATCTGGCGGCGGCGGTGGCGCTGGCGATGCGTGACGAGGGCCGTGTGACGCCCAAATTCATGTATCTGCTCTATCCGGTGACGGATGCCGATTTCTCGCGCGGATCGTATCAGGATTTCGCCGGAGGGCCGGTGCTGACGCGCAACATGATGGAATGGTTCTGGAACCAGTACGTGCCAAACCATGCGGACCGCGACAATCCGCTGGCTTCGCCGGCGCGGGCGGCCAGTTTCGCCAATCTGCCGGCGACGCTGATCCAGAGTGCCGAGATGGACCCGCTGCGGGACGAGGCCGAGTATTTCGGGGTGAAGCTGCGCGAGGCCGGCGTGGATGTGACTTGCACGCGCTATGCCGGCGGCGTGCATGGCTTCCTGAATTACGGACTGAATTTCCCGATCGGCATGCGCGCGACCGCGGAAGCTGCGCAGGCTGTGCGCGCCGCGCTGGCGTAGATGTGGCATCACCGGATGGGGTCATTCCCATCCGGTGACTGTTCCGCTGATTAGCCCTTAAAGAGCGACAACAAGGCTTGCGGTTGCTGATTGGCGATCGAGAGCGATTGCACGGCGAGTTGCTGCTTGGTTTGCAGCGATTGCAGCCGCGCGCTCTCGGCCGCCATATCCGCATCGGTCAGCGCGCCGAGGCCGGAGGCCAGTGAGTCCTTCAGGGCGGAATTGAAATTCTGCATACCGATGACTTGCTGGCTCGCCTGGCCGAGCAGGGCTGCCTTGCCGTTCATCGCCTGGATGGCGGCATCGACGACAGCGATGGCGGCCGTCGAGCCAGTGACCGCTGTCTGCGTCGCGCCGCCGCTGGCAAAGCTGCTGGACGTGGCGGCATTGGTGATGCTGTTGCCGGCAATATCGACCGAGCCGTCGGACTTCACGGTCGCACCGAAACCCTGCTTGCGCAGTTCGGAGACCAGGCTGCCGACCATCTGCAAGGTGGATTGCGTGGTCGGATCGACCATCACCGCGAAGACTTTGGTGGTCAGGCTGGGCGTCGTGGTGAGCTGGGCGGAGCCGTCGGAGAATTCGAAGGCGTAGCTGTTGGTGCCATCGGAGAGCGTCAGCACATCGGCATTGGCGACGCCGAAGGAGGAGGAGAAGGCGAGATTAACGGCCGAGGCATTGGCGGCCAGATGGGTGAGGCCGAGCCCGGCGACGCTGGCATTCTGGTTGACGACCGAGATTGTGTTGCCCGACACGTCCTGGACGATGTTCAGACCCGAGGAGATGCCGTCGAGCAGATTGACACCGTTGAAGGTGGCGGAGCTGGCGAACTGGTCGATATTGGTGAGCAGGGCGTCGATCTGGTTCTGCATCACCGTTGGACTGATGCCCTGCTGCTGCGACTGGGTGACGGTCTGCTTGAGGGTGGCGAGCTGGCTGGAGATCTGGCTGGCGGCCGAGCTGGCAACGCCGAGAGTTGCCTGGCTGAAGGCGAGATTGTCCGACACCGCCGAGAGGCCGGCGAGATCGGCATTCATGCTGTTGGAGATCGAATAGACCGCCGGATTGTCGGAGGCCTGGGAGATTTTCTTGCCCGTCGAGATGGCGTTCTGCGTTTGCGCGAGCTGGGTGGCAGTGGTGTTCAGCGATTGCAACGCCGCCATGGCGGACAGATTCGTATTGACCGAAAACATGCTGGCATTCCCTTTTTGGTTGCCGGACAAACGCAAATATTTTGCTCGTCCAGCATGTCCAGCATGTCCAGCAGGGGTTAATGCCGGGTTAGCGGCGGCGCGCTTTTTTCGGTGCCTCTCACAAACGCTGGGCGAGAACAATTCTGTTGGTGTTGGTGCCGTCGGTGTTGTTGGCGACTCCCCAGCAATTCGCTGTCTTGGTGAAATTCTGTTCGTTCACCATCACGCCGAGCAGGGCAAAGGGCAGTCCCTCCATGGCGTGCACCACATTGCGCTCCAGCCGCACACCGGCGCGGCGCACCTCGCCGACTTCGAAGGCGATATGCGCGCCGGGCCGCAGGATACGGGCGAATTCGACGAAGCAGCGCCGCACGAAGCCTTCCCAGGCGGCGATGTCGCGATGCTGGTCGATACGCACC
>CANJOG010000327.1 GCA_947475475.1 Acetobacteraceae bacterium | reverse complement strand
TCAAAACCCAAAACCCGAAAGGAAAAATCCTCAGCAACTTGACCCGTCCCACGCAACGCGGGACATATCTTCAACCCGGGTCAATTCTCGATGAAAATCCCGGGTCAGATCTCAGTGGAAATCAACACAAAGCCGGTTTCCGGTCTTTTGGTGACGCATCGGCGGACACCAACACACCACACGGGAGTCTGATGCTTACCGTGCTGAGCGGGCTGGCCGACGTAGAGCGCGACCTGATCCGGACCCGGACGGCCGAAGGCCGGAGCCGCGCCAAGGCGCGGGGGCAGCGCATGCGTCGCCCCCCTGCACTCACCCAGCAGCAACAGGCCGAGGCGCGGCAGCGCCGTGCCGAAGGTGCAACACTCAAGGAGTTGGCTGCGAGCTGGACACCTCCAAAAACCTCTATGAAACCTGCTTTCATCCTGATTCACTGCTGTGTATCGCAAGAGGAGTGCGAACATCGCAGGTCGGGCACCGGGGTTCTTTGACGTTGATGAGCGGCTGGCGGCATTGTCGGCCAAGGGCGACGATCTGGAGCGCGTGAAGGCTCTGGTTGATTTCGAGATATTCCGCCCGGTGCTGGAGACCGCAGTCCCCCGTGCCAATCGCTCGAAGGGCGGCCGTCCGCCATTCGATCACGTGTTGATGTTCAAGGTGCTGATCCTGCAGGCGATGCATTCCCTGTCGGACGAGCGCTGCGAGTATCTGATCAAGGACCGCCTGTCGTTCATGCGCTTCCTCGGACTGGGCCTGGCTGATCCGGTTCCCGATGCGAATACGATCTGGACGTTTCGCGAGGCGCTGAAGAAGGCTGGAGCGGTCGATGGATTATTCCAGCGGTTTGACGATGCGCTGCGCTGTGCGGGGTTTCTGGCAATGAGCGGGCAGATCGTTGACGCCACCATTGTCGCCGCACCCAAGCAACGCAACACCGACGACGAGAAGCGGGCGATCCGCGACGGGCGCATTCCGCAGAAGTGGAAGGACAAGCCAGCGCGTCTGGCGCAGAAGGATCGGGATGCACGCTGGACCGTCAAATACACCAAGGCCACGCCCAGGGAGGACGGCACGCCGCAGATCGATCTTGCCATTCCTGCGTTTGGCTACAAGAACCATGTCTCGATTGATCGCGCGCATGGGTTGATCCGCAAGTGGACGACGATGCACGCGGCTGCACATGACGGTGCCCGGCTGGAGGATGCTCTCGATCAGGACGACACCGCGAGCGACGTCTGGGCCGACACTGCCTATCGCTCGGCGAAGAACGAGGAAATGCTGGCGCGCCGCGGATTGGTGTCGCGCATTCACCGCAAAAAGCCGACGGGCAGGCCGATGCCGGATCGCGCCCGCATCGCCAATGCGCGCAAGTCAAAGGTCCGCAGCGCCGTCGAACATGTGTTCGCCCATCAGAAGGGGTTGATGGGGCTGTACGTCCGCACCATCGGAATCGCCCGCGCTCGTGTCAAAATCGGGCTGACCAACCTCGCCTACAATATGCGCCGGTTTGTCTGGCTCAGTGGCAGGATGGCTCCGACGTAACGCCCGCCAAGACAATGACCAGCGGACGCCTGGAGATCCCGTATCAGAGCGCTGCTTCACCCGCCTCCCGGAACAGCATCATGCGTGCCACGCTCGTATTGTTCGAACCGGCAACACACACGCCGTGATTCCAACGGTTATTGGAGGCGTCCAATTTCTATTGATCCCAGAAGGAATAAAAATTGTACCATTGCATGGGAGATTGGATGACTTGTTTCTCTAGTCGGCCCACATAGCGCTTTACATAATCGACGAGCACCCGCTCTCGATCCCTGCGCGGCAGGATCACGCTATCGGCGAAGTGTTCCAAGTGAATTTCATAGCCATTGTCGTTCTTGACACAAAACAGAAGGAATACGGGGCAGCGCAATAAGGCGGCAAGAATGAAGGGGCCGGTTGGAAATGGCGCTTCCGCCCCAAGAAATGGCGTGCGGATAATCCGCGTACCGGGGTGAATGGGCGTCCGGTCCGCCGCCATCGCAAGCCACTCGCCACGCTCCAGTCGTTGCTGCAAGTCGATCGCGGTATCGGGCGCCATATCGGTCACTTCGAGAGTTCGGCTGAGTGGACTCCCATGCAGCCGATCGAGCATATGATTGTACATGACTGCATGACGCGTGTGCATCAGCACCGTCATTCCGGCTGGAAACCGGCCCGCCATCACCGCGCGGGCGACGTCGGGATTGCCAAGATGCGACACCAGGATCATGCCGCCCTGCCCGGCGGCGGCACGTGCCGCCATGCCATCGGGGTCTCGCGTCACACAGGGGCCGATTGCGGTTGGATCGTGCGCGGCCATGACGCCATCCAGCGCTTTTTCGGCAAAAGCGTGCCACAGAGTCAGTCCGTGCCACCAGCGCGGCGCAGATAAATGCAGCATCGCGCGCACGCGGCGCAGATAATCCATCGACGCGTGACGTCGCCCGGCATCGGTGAGCCAGAACCAAGTCACGATTGGCAGGAGAACCAGATTGCAGAGGCGGCGCCCCAGAAGGCGGCGTGATGCCAGCACGAAGCGCATGCCCCAGAGCATGCCGTGTTCGCTCAGCTCGGCCCATGACGGGGACGCGTCGGTCCTGTCCACATTATTCTCCTGAAGGTAAGCGGCACGCTGCCATCTATCAGAGATGTTGCGGTCGCCTAGAGTCACATCTAGAAAGGTTTATTCACATTATGCATTGATTTGTGTGGTTGGGAGGAACGATTGGCAAGCACCGGCAGCTTCAGAGTCCTTGGCTGGTCTGCCCGGGTTGCCAGGTATGCGGATGGCAAGACCTGGGAGAGGCTGGGTGGCGCTGATTGTCCGGGCTCTGGCCTGCCCCAAATGCTCCGCCGCCGGTTGACGCCGCTTGGAGTTGCCGCCATCGGCGTGGCCAGCGATGCCGGCGCCAGCGGCGGCATGCATTATGTGTTCAGTTCGCGCCATGGCGAGAGCACCCGCACTCTGCGTCTGCTGCTGTCGCTCGCGCGGAATGAGACGATGTCACCCGCGGATTTCTCGCTGTCGGTGCATAATGCCTCGGCCGGGCTGCTATCTATCTCAACCGGGGCCCGCAGTGGCCATACCGCCATTGCCGCCGGCGCGGACAGTTTCGCAGCCGGGCTGATCGAAGCGCTGGCGCAATTGCGCGTTGCCCCTTTCGTCCCGGTGCTGCTGGTCTATTTTGATGAAGCCCTGCCCGTGCCGCTGAACGAGATCGATACGCTGTCCATGGACGGTCTCGCGCTGGCCGTGCTACTGGGCGATCCGGCCGACCATCACGACGCCATGCGCGTCACCATTGTCCCGGAACCTGATGCGCTGCCGCGCGCCACGACAGCGCAGGCGGAGGATTTCGTGCGCTTCCTCGCCGGTTCAGACTCTTTCGGATATTCCCCTGGCGGGCGGATGCGGCTGGAATGGCGTCGCGCGGATGCATGATCGGGCGGAGATTTTGCTCCGGCCCTGGCGGGTGATTGCCACCGGATTTGCCTTTGCCACACTCGGGCTGGGAGGATTTGCCCTCGCGCTCACCTGGTTCCCGTTGTTGCGGGCGACCTCACCCGATGCCGTGACCGCCAGGCGGCGCACTCAGGCCGCCATCCGTGCCGC
>CANJOG010000326.1 GCA_947475475.1 Acetobacteraceae bacterium | reverse complement strand
GGCAAGCCCTTCCCGCAGGACCCCTACGAACAACTCTGGGGCGCGGTCGGCGCCGTGTTCGGCTCCTGGATGAACCCACGCGCCATCACCTATCGCCGCCTGCATGACATCCCCGCCCAATGGGGCACGGCGGTGAACGTCCAGGCCATGGTGTTCGGCAATATGGGCCAGGATTGCGCCACCGGCGTCTGCTTCACCCGCGACCCGTCCACTGGCGAGAACATCTTCTATGGCGAGTTCCTGGTGAACGCCCAGGGCGAGGACGTCGTCGCCGGCATCCGCACGCCGCAGCCGCTCTCCAAGCTGCGCGCCAATCCGGGCGAAATCTCGATGGAAGAGGTTCTGCCCAACGCCTATGCCGAACTCTGCGCCGTGCGCGAGACGCTGGAGCGTCACTACCGCGACATGCAGGATATCGAGTTCACCGTGCAGCAGCAGAAGCTCTATATGCTGCAAACCCGCAACGGCAAACGCACCGCCGCCGCCTCGCTCCGCATCGCCGTCGACATGGCCAATGAAGGCCTGATCGACAAGCGTGAGGCCGTCAAGCGCGTCAATCCTGCCTCGCTCGACCAGCTCCTGCACCCGACGCTCGACCCCAAGGCCGCGCGCAACCTGCTCGCCAAGGGCCTGCCGGCCAGCCCCGGTGCCGCCTGCGGCGCCGTGGTGTTCAGCGCCGATGAGGCCGAAAGCCGCGCCCAGAAAGGCGAATCCGTCATCCTGGTGCGCGTCGAAACCAGCCCGGAAGACATTCACGGCATGCACGCCGCCCGCGGCATCCTCACCACCCGTGGCGGCATGACCAGCCACGCCGCCGTGGTCGCTCGCGGCATGGGCCGCCCCTGCGTCGCCGGCTGCGGCGGCATCGCCGTCGATTACGGTGCCCAGACGCTCAAGGCCGGCGGCCATCTGATCCGCGCCGGCGAGACCATCACGCTGGATGGCGCCACCGGCGAGGTCTTCCTCGGCACCGTGGCGATGATCGAGCCGCAAATGTCGGGCGATTTCGGCACGCTGATGGGCTGGGCGGACGAAATCCGCCGCCTCAAGGTCCGCACCAATGCCGAGACCCCGCTGGACGCCGAAACCGCGCGCAAATTCGGCGCCGAGGGCATCGGCCTCTGCCGCACCGAGCACATGTTCTTCGACCCGCAGCGTATCGGCGCCGTCCGCCAGATGATCATGGCGCATGACGAAGCCGGCCGCCGCGCCGCACTCGACAAGCTGCTGCCCTTCCAGCGCCAGGACTTCACCGACCTGCTGCGCATCATGGCCGGCCTGCCCGTCACCATCCGCCTGCTCGACCCGCCGCTGCATGAATTCCTGCCGCATGGCGAAGCCGAACTGGCCGATGTCGCCCGCGCTCTGGGCACCGATCTGGAGTCCATGCGCCGCCGTGCGCATGAACTTGCGGAATCCAACCCGATGCTCGGCCATCGCGGCTGCCGCCTCGGCATCACCTACCCGGAAATCTACGAAATGCAGGCCCGCGCCATTTTCGAGGGTGCGATCGCCGTCGCCCGCGAGACCGGCAATGCCCCGGTGCCCGAAGTGATGATCCCGCTGGTCGGCACCCGGCGCGAGCTGGAAATCACCCGCGCCCAGGTCGACAAGGTCGCCCAGCTCGTCTTCGCAGAAGCCGGCATGACGCTGGAATACACCGTCGGCACCATGATCGAGCTGCCCCGCGCCGCCCTGATCGCCGACAAGATCGCTGAGATCGCCGATTTCTTCAGCTTCGGCACCAACGACCTGACCCAGACCACCTTCGGCCTGTCACGCGACGATGCCGGCAAGTTCCTGCCGCAATATGTCGATGCTGGCATCCTGCCGAAAGACCCGTTCGTCTCGCTGGACGTCGAGGGCGTGGGCGAGCTGATTCGCATCGCCAAGGCGAAAGGCCGTGCGACCAGGCCGGACCTCAAGCTGGGCATCTGCGGCGAGCATGGCGGCGACCCGGCATCGATCGCCTTCTGCGAGGAAGTCGGCCTGGATTACGTCTCCTGCAGCCCCTACCGCGTCCCGGTGGCCCGCCTCGCGGCGGCCCAGGCGGCGTTGGGCGTCAGCGGCGACCGCACGGCCTGAGCCTCTTCACGCGGCTGAGAAACCAGGGCGAGACCGCAAGGTCTCGCCCTTTTTCGTGCCAGAATGAGCCCACCGCAAAACTTGCCAAACCTGCCTCACATCCGCAGGATAGGCCGATCCCGGCGTCAGACCGGACGGAGAGGACAGCATCAGATGAACCAGATTTCCCTCAAGGTGCCGCCGCACATTCCGCCGCATCTGGTCTATGATTTCGACCATTTCGACGCGCCGGAACTGCTCAACGACCCCCAGCGGCGCGTCCCGGCCCGGCTCCATGGGGAAGCCCCACCCATCTTCTGGACGCCGCGCCAGGGCGGCTACTGGGTCGTCACCCGCGCTGCACTTGCGCTCGAAATGACGCGCGATATCGAGAAATTCTCCTCGCTGCCCGCCTATAACAAGGCGAAGGATTTCCATCCGCCGATGCTGCCGATCCAGTCCGATCCGCCGCTGCACAATGAATACCGCCGCATCCTCAATCCGATCTTCGCCCCCGGCCCGATCAAGAAGCTCGAAGGCATGATCCGCGACCTGGTGCGCCAGATCATCGACCCGATCATCCCGCGCGGCCATTGCGATTTCCTGCTCGAAATCGCCGAGATTTTCCCCGTCATCATGTTCCTCCGCATCATCGGCGCGCCGGAGGAGGATCGCCACAAGCTGGTGCCCATCGCGCAGAAATACACGCGCTCGCCGATCTTCGAAGAACGCGCCCAGGCGATTGCCGATTTCGGCGCCTATCTGAAATCCGGCTTCGACGCCCGCCGTGACCAGGATGGCGACGACCTGCTCAGCCGCGTCGCCCGCGGCCGTATTGATGGCCGTGCGCTCTCGGCGGTGGAAGAGGAAGGTCTCGGCGTGCTGCTGCTGCTCGCCGGGCTGGACACGGTGAAATCCGCCATGTCCTTTGCCGTCGCCAATCTCGCCCGTCACCCGAATCTGTACAAGCAGATCGTCGAGGATCCCTCAAAAATCCCGGCCGCCGTCGAGGAACTTCTGCGCGTCGGCGGTGTCTCCACACCGGAGCGCGGTGCGACGGGCGATTTCGAATGGCACGGTGTGCCCTTCCGCAAGAATGACCGCATCGTGATGCTCTACCAGCTCTACGGCGTTGACGACCAATGGGTGGAGAACCCGCAGGAGATTCGCTTCGACCGCGAAGTCAGCAACCACCTCGCCTTCGGCTCCGGCCCGCATCGCTGCATCGGCTCGCATCTGGCACGGCTGGAATTCAAGGTCTTCCTTGAGGAATGGACCAAAAGCGTGCCGGTCTTCTCGATGGAGGTAAACGGCCCGCTCAAGACCACCTGCGGCATCGTGTGGTCACCGGAGGAACTCAACCTGGTCTGGCCAGTGCAGTCCTGAAATTGGCGGCCCTCGTCCGGATCGATGCAGCCCCTTTCTTCGCAGGATAGAGACCTGCCCCTGCATCGGATCGGACGGGAGGAGAATAGCGGATGAACCAGATCAGCCCCAAGGTGCCGCCGCACATCCCGCCGCATCTGGTCTATGATTTCGATCATTTCGACGCGCCGGAAATGCTCAGCGATCC
>CANJOG010000325.1 GCA_947475475.1 Acetobacteraceae bacterium | reverse complement strand
TGATGACGCGTTGTGCTTTGGCGTCATAGGCCGGCATGCGCGCTGCAAGGCCGCGCATCGAGCTGGCCGCATCGCCATGGCAATCGGCGCAGGATTTTCCGGCCGCATTGTCACGCGCGCGCCAGAGTCTCTCGCCTTCTTCTACCCAGAACATGCCAGGATTGGCGAATTCATCCTTTTGCTGTGCCTGGGTTTGCGGCGTCAGATAGGAAAAGCCCGAGCGTGGCGGGTCGGGAGTCTGCGCCAGCGCTGCGCCGGCCAGGCCGGTGAGCAAAATGGCAAGCGGCGCCTTCACGAAACCTCGATCTCCGCGCTGGCTTCGGTAACTTCGCCGGTATCGTCATGCCAGAGAAAGGTGAATCGGCCGGATTCGGTCACGCGCGTGAAGAAGGAAAGATAGGGATTGGGCGCGATGCCGGTGCCCAGTTCGGCGCGATAGATCATGGCGCCGTTGAAGCGGATTTCGATGCGGTCGATGATGTTCACTGGCACCAATTGACCTTGCGATTCGAAGCGGAAGCCGTTTTCCATCGGGTGCACGATCATCGTGCGGATTTCGATGATCTCGCCGCGCTTCGCGGTGGCGGGGACACGGATGCGGGTGGCGGGCATGGCGCGCTGATCCCCTCAATACCGGAACATCAGCGAATCGCAGGCGCCAATCGTGACCATGATGTTCACCTGGTCCAGCCAGAAGCTGCCATCGGAGAGTTCGGCAATCGCCAGCACGGACTGCGTGCCGGACAGGCGCATGCGGGTGGTGAATTCCGCACGGCCGGAATCCGGACCCGGCCAGACAGTAATGATATGCGGGCGAGGATTGCGTTCGGAAAAGATCATGATCCGGCGGACATGATCCTGCGCGTCCATGCGGCTTTCGACGGAGACGCCGACCGGCACGGAATTGCCGGATTCCGCCAGCGGCGGCAGATCGAGACGGACGCGGCCGAGCTGAGGCTTTGCCTCGCCGATGCGCTCACGAATCGCTGCGCGCATCTCCGCTTCCGTGGCGGAAAGACGGCGTGGTGCGATGGTGGCGAGCAGCGCGGCACCGATAATGCCGCGCCGCGTGATGCGCAGAGACTCCGTGGTCACGTCATTCGCTCTTCAGGGTTTGCAGATAGGCGATGAGATCTTCGATATCCTGCGCCGAAAGCATGGTCTGGCCAAGATACTTGGTGCCGACGCGATTGAGGCCCTCGGTGCGGTAATAGGCGGGCATGATCGTCGCGGGACTGAGTCGCTTGGCATCGACAATCCGTAGCCGCATCTGCCCAACACTCAGCCGTGCGCCAACACCAGCGAGCGACGGGCCGAGATCGCCGGAGCCTGGGGCACCGGGAATCGGAATCGCGTGGCAGACGAGGCAATTTCCCATCGCGGTATTGCCAGCAACAGCGAGTCCACGACGCGGATTGGGCGCGGCATCGGTGAGCGGTTGCATGATTTCGTCATCGCGCACGGCAACACTACCCGGCGGCACGGTGGCCGCTTGGGCGGATGTGGCAAGCATGAGCGCCAGGGCCGCGATTAGCCGAACATGTCGGCGGTGATGTTCGAATACCATGACTCGGCATAAGCGGCTTCAGCCGCACGGGTTTCACGCGGTGCGCCAAGCGGGCTGGTGCCAGCGGCGCCGGGGATTTCTGCGAAGATGCCCTGGTCGTTCGGGCGATAGACGCCACCGATGGAAAATCCGTAATCGGGCGCGGCGGTGCTGTAGCAGGTGTTGATCAGCGTCGCCGGCGCCGGAGCGCGGCCGGCAAGCATGTCAGCGACGGCATGGGCGCAGGCCTTGGCTTGCGAATTGGCGGAAAAGCCGGATTTCGGCATGCCGCCGGCGATGATCGCATCGCCCACGAGATGGATATTGCGCTGCGCCGGGCTTTCGAAACTCACCGGGTCGATCGGGCAGAATCCTTTGCCTTGGTCGAGGCCGAGCGCAATCGCGATCTGCCCCGCACGTTGCGGCGGGATGATATTGGCAACCGCGGGCGAAAGATCCTCAAAATCCGTCGTGACTTTGCCGGATTTGGCATCGACGCGGGTGACGCGGCCGGAATTGGATTTGCTGACCCATTCCACCATGCCGGGATAGAGCGTCTTCCAGGCTTCCATGAACAGAGGCTGCTTGGAAAAACTGTCCTTGGCGTCGAGGATCATCACTTTTGAGCGCGGCTTTGCCTGCTTGAGATACCAGGCGATCATCGAGGCGCGTTCGTACGGTCCGGGCGGGCAGCGATAGGGATTGTCGGGGGCGGCGATCACAACAAGACCGCCATCCGGCATGGCTTCGAGCTGGCGGCGCAGCAATTCGGTCTGCGGACCGGCCTGCCAAGCATGCGGCATGATCTCGGCAGCTTCCTCGCTATAGCCTGCGATCCCGGCATAGTTGAGCTGGACGCCGGGCGAGAGAATCAGGCGATCGTAGGGTAGAGTGCTGCCGCCTGCGAGACGAACGTTGCGCGCGGTGGGGTCGATTGCGATGGCGGTGTCGATGGCGACAGTCACGCCTGCAGCGCGGACCTGATCATAGCCGAAGCTGATACTCTGCATGGTACGCAACCCGCCAAGCATCAGGTTGCTGAAAGGGCATGTCACAAAACGTGGATTGCGCTCGACGAGCGTGACATCGATGGCCGGATCGACACGGCGCAGCCAGCGGGCGGCCGAGGCGCCGCCGAAGCCGCCACCAATAATGACGACGCGGGCGCGGCCCTGGGCCAGGGCCGGCCGGGCGAGCGGCAGTGCGGCGGCGACAGCCAATACCGCGCGACGGGAAATGCGCGCGCTCATCAGCGCACCTGCGCGAAATAGGCGCCGAGTGCGGCAGCCTGTTCTGGTGTGTAGCCCTTGGCGATAATGCGCATGATGGTGCCGGGGCGGGCGCCGCTGGCAAATTCAGTCATGGCGCCCTGAAGGGATTCCTGCGTCTTTCCCGCGAGTTGCGGGATGGCACCCTGCCCTTTGCCGTTCAGTCCGTGGCAGCTCATGCAGCTTTCGGCGAATGTCGCGGCTTGCGTGGAGGCCTGGAGTGACTGTGCGCCTGCATGTGTGGGCAGGCACAACACGAGAGCAAAGCCAGCAGCGCACGGCCAGCCCGTTCGCGCTCGAAATTGGCGGGTCATCGTCTCTCCCCCTCGACATTCTTGGCGGCGTCGCTTTTCTGCATCAATTCTGCGCCTGGCGCGGAAAAAGCGCAAATCACGGCCTCGAAATGGACTCACCACTGGACCGTTCCCGGTCTGTGGTCTAACATTTGGGCTTATTCCAGCCGGTTCGGTCGGGTTGGATGGCAGCTTCGGAGCAGGCGTTTCCGGCTGTGCGGTTCGAGTTTCCGCGCGGTACATGAAGTGGAAATGCTGACGCCAGGCAGCCGCAAGGCCCGAGACCAAATGGGCGTGAAGCAGGGGAGGAAAAGCAGTGGCAGTCACACTGACAATCAATGGTAAGCAGCAAACCGTGGATGCGGATCTGTCCACGCCGCTTCTGTGGGTCTTGCGCGATCATATCGGCCTGACCGGCACAAAATACGGTTGCGGCATCGCCCAATGCGGGGCCTGCACTGTGCATGTGAACGGCGTTGCCGCAAAATCGTGCCAGATTCCGCTGGAATCCACGAACGGCATGAATGTGACGACTATC
>CANJOG010000324.1 GCA_947475475.1 Acetobacteraceae bacterium | reverse complement strand
TCCCGATCGTCACATGGGCGCTTGTGCACCCTTGGTAGTCGAAACGACTGTGTCAGGCATGAAACTACTGGCGGAGAGTTTCACTTTCGGGATCTGGGCGAAGCGGTTGTCGTTGAGATGTACCGTTAGTCGTAGTGGAATACGACGAGCGTCGGCTATCAATTGTTGACGATGGGCGATACATGGGCGTCGCTGACGATGCCCGCCGGTCCGGCGCGATATGCCCCATGCGCGAGACGGGCGAAAAAACAACGGCTAGGCCCATGACAATTCCGTGGTGATCGTCTCAATAGGTCCGTGCCGGATAAACGTCCGATGGGGGCATTGGCCTGATTAAGCCATCAGGCGGTGCGTGACCCAGCGAAAGCGGTCGGCGCGAGGGAAGGAAACGAGCCGCCATGGCTATCGCCGCGCTGAAATCCGTATTTCAATCCGCCTTGGGCCTGAGCAATCCGGCGCGCGACGTGATCCCGCATGACGGGCTGGCGCAGCCTCTGCGCAGCTGGGCCATGCTGGCGCTGGGTTTCGGCATGTTCATGGCCGGGTTGGATTCCTCCATCGCCAATGTCGCTCTACCGGCGATCCGCCAGGAATTGCAGATCACGCCGGTAGCAGTGATCTGGGTGGTTACTGCCTATCAGATGGCGCTCGTGGCCTGCCTGCTGGCCTTTTCCTCGCTGGGCGAAATCGTTGGCTATAGGCGGGTGTCGCTCTCTGGCATGGTGGTGTTTACCTTTGGCAGCCTGCTCTGTGCCATTTCGCCGGACATCAACTGGCTGATCGGCGCCCGCGTACTCCAGGGCGTTGGCGCCGGGGCCATCATCAGTGTCGCCAATGCCCTTCTGCGCTATATCTATCCGCGCAAGATGCTCGGCGCCGGCTTCGGCACCTATTCGATGATTGCCGCCAGCGCCGGCGCGCTCGGCCCGAGTGCCGCGACCGCGATCCTGGCCGTCGCCCCCTGGCCCTACCTGTTTTGGATCAACGTGCCGATCGGCATTGTGCTGGTGATTGTGGCCTTACGCGTGTTGCCGGCGAGCGACCGTGTGGCGCGGCCGTTCGACTGGCAGGGCGGTATACTCTCCGCCATCTGCCTGAGTATGCTGCTGCTGGTGCTCGATGGCATCGCCCAGCATGCGCCGCTCTGGGTGATTGCGGCGGAGGTGATTGGCACCATCCTCGCGGGTATCTGGCTGACGCGACGGGAATTGCGCATTCCGGCACCGGTGCTGCCGGTCGATTTGCTGCGCATGCCGATCTTTGTACTCTCGGTCATCACCTCGCTGGCGCTCTATGCGACACAATTCCTCGCCTATGTGTCGCTGCCTTTCCTGTTCCACGACAATCTGGGCATGAGCCAGGGCGAGATTGGCCTGTTGATGACGCCCTGGCCGCTCCTTCTGGCCGCCATTGGCCCTGTCTCGGGACGGCTGGCCGACCGCTATAGCCCCGGGATTCTCTGCGGCATCGGCTTGTTGTTGACCTGTATTGGCCTGCTGCTGCTGGCCTTCATGCCCGAACATCCGAGTGTGCCGGGCCTGCTCTGGCGCATGGCGATCTGCGGCATTGGCTGGGGCCTGGTGGTCGCCCCCAATTCGCGCGCCATGATCGTCGCAGCGCCGAAGGAGCGCACCGGCGGATCGAGCGGCATCACGGCGGTAAGCCGGCTGTTCGGCCAGACACTGGGCACGGCGCTGACGGCAGTCATGTTCGGAACGATGGCGAGCGGGGCGGCCGAAATGAGCCTGCTGCTAGGCGCCGGACTCGGCCTTGCGGCGGCCATTCTGAGCTTCAGCCGTCACTGGGCCAAGCAGGAGGCCTGACGGCGCCTCACCGTCCGGTGTTCAATGCGAGCGGGCGAACAGGGCCGATGCGATGCCGGCGGTCTTGGCGCGATGAAGTTGGGCATCGGCGTGTTGGAGCAGGTCCGGCAGATCGACCCCGTCACGCGGGAAACTGGCGATGCCGACATTCACGGCTTGCTGCACCGGCCGCATCACGCCGGGCAGGCGCATCGGCACATCCAGTGATTCCACGAGCCGCCGCGCCGCCTCGGCGAGCCCTTCGGAGCTCTTCAGGCCGACCAGCATGATGGCGAATTCATCGCCGCCAATGCGCGCCACGGTGTCTTCCTGGCGCAACGTGGCGGAGAGCTTGCCGCCGATCGAGCGCAGCATGGCATCGCCGGCGGCATGGCCGTGCTGGTCGTTGATCTTCCGGAAATCCGCAATGTCGATTACCAGCATGCCGATAAAGGTGCCTTCGCGGAGTGCGCGCGGCGCGGCCTGGGTGAAGCGGTCCTCAAGGACACGGCGGTTGGACACGCCGGTCAGCTGGTCATGCGTCGCCAGCCGCATCGCATTCTCCAACGCCATGTGATGCACCTCGCCCTCGCGAGCGCGGCACTCCTCGGTGATGCGCAGCGCGGACCGCAGATCGATGATTTTCTGCCGCAGGGTGCCGATCATCAGGGCAAGCAGGGTGCCGGCAGCGCCGACCAGAAGCGCATTACTGGCCGAGGCATAGGTAAGCGGGGTGAACAGGCTGCCGGTGACCAGCAGCAACAGGAGTAGCAGACTGGCGAGCCAGGCGGCGGTCAGGCCAGCTGGAATGGCGCCGCGCCACGCAGCCCAGCTAATGGCCAGCAAAACGAAGGCATCGGTCTCAGGTCGGAATTCGGGAAGGAAATTAAGCGCAGGGATCCAGGCCGCCGCGAGGACCGGCAACAGATCGACCAACACGTCGCGCCATCCCGCTTCCGATGACCGCTCCAGAAACCGCATTGGCCCCTCCCGTTGTTCAGGCCTCACTTCAACGCCGTGGCGGGCCGTCCAACAATATCACAGACACAGTAGGCCTTCGCGACGTTGTTGGAGGGTTCGTTGCCTTCCGGCGCTGCTCTGGCCAGATCAACCGGGTGCCAGCAATTCGTCGAAGGTTTCCGCATTGCCGCAATAGTGATGGCAAGTCTCCGCAGCACGGCCGGCGGCGAGCTCGCGCCGGCATTGCGCCTTGCTCGGGCAACGCGTGCAGGTCACTTCGATATCGCGTGTGAGAAATGGCAGAGCGCGCCGGACTTTGTCAGGATCGAGGCCGCGCTGGCGCATCATATCTTCCATCTCCGCCGTGCTGTCATGGGCAGACCTTGCGGCGAGGAGCAGATCGGATTCGGAAACACCGAGATCGCTGGACATCTCGCGCAGGTCATCGGCGCTCAGATGAGCCAGTTCGTCCTGGGTCGGGCCGAGGCGATCCTCAAGCCAATGCCAGATATTGGCAATAATGCCGGCGTGCGACTGGTTGGTGCTGGACATGGTGGTCCCCGTTTCGTGTCACGAAAATTGGCGTTGCGTGCACGGAGGAGCGGCCCTGAAGCAGAAATCGGCGAGCCGGCTGGCTTCCGCTCAAGGGCGCAGGTTGATCCGGCCCTCGGCGATGTTCCTTGATCTGCATCAAGTTTGGCCGCGCCATTCTTGACAGGTCAGCCCCCATGGTTAGGTTTGCCCCCAATGAACGCCATGAGTGTCGGCCCGGCCGGCCTCGACAGGAGGAAGACTATGGACGTCGCCGTGACCGATGCCCGCGTGCGGGAGATGTTTGCCGAAGCCGACCGGGAGTTACAGCGCCCGGGCCGCAACTTGGCGTTTCATCCATTTGTGGTTG
>CANJOG010000323.1 GCA_947475475.1 Acetobacteraceae bacterium | reverse complement strand
GGCTGCAATACAGCGTGCCGTGCTTGATGCCTTCCTGCGACTGCGCATTGGCAAGGGAGGTGATGTAGTCATCATATTGCGCCTGGGCGCGGCGGCCGAAGACGCGGCCGAAATAGCCGTTCAGGGCGTTATTCGCGGAGATCAGCACCGGGCGGTAGCGCACAACGAAGCTGTTGTATTTCTCATCGGCGGCGCAGGTGAGTGCCGTGACCATGAGCTGGCTCTTCAGGCCGACAATGTCGAAGGCGGTCTTATCAGCCGGGCGCGCGCAGTCATTGGCGAAGGCGGCGTGCGAGGTGAGCAGGCCGGCGACGATGGCGGCCGAGAAGGAAAGTCGCATGCGCAGTCTCCGGAGCATTGGCAAATTCTTGTGCATCAATGGGATAGCGCCACCCGGCGGACCGGGGTGGTGACGAACCGTCTTTCAGCATCAAGCTGCGTCTGAGGTAAACCGTCTATGCAGCGGATTTGCAAGCACGATTTTCGTTTGGGGAAGGCGGGTCGGGGGCGTGAAGCTACCGGAATTCCGCTGTGCCAAGGGGTTGGCCGGCACGATTAAGCGTGCCGGTCAGGCGCCTGGTGCGGTGCGGGAGACTATTTCAGCCGGGCGACGCGGAGCGAATTGGTATTGCCGGGCACGCCGAAGGGCAGGCCGGCGACCACGACGATCTCGTCGCCATGCTGGGCGAGACCATGGACATGGGCGATTCGCAGCGCTCGGGTGACGGCCTCGCTCATGCCGCTGGCTTCGGGAGCCACGACGGCATGCGCGCCCCAGACGAAAGCCAGGCGGCGGGCCACTTTCACGTCAGGCGCGATGGCGAGCACCGGGCAGGCAGGGCGCTCGCGGGCGACGCGGAGTGCGGAGGCGCCGGAGGTGGTGAAGGCGGCGATGGCGGTCGCCCCGATGGTCTCGGCGATCTGGCGGCCGGCGGCGGCGATGGCGTCCGATGAATTGTGGTCAGGCGCCGGGCGGGCGGCATTAGTGGATTGGCGCCAGGACGGATCTTCCTCCACGCGGGCGATGATGCGGTCCATCATATTGACGGCTTCATAGGGATATTGGCCGGACGCGGTTTCGGCGGAGAGCATGACGGCATCGGCGCCATCGAAGACGGCGGTGGCGACGTCTGATGCCTCCGCGCGGGTGGGGGCGGGGGCGTTGATCATGCTTTCCAGCATCTGGGTGGCGACGACCACCGGCTTGCCGGAAATGCGGGCCAGACGGACGATGCGTTTTTGCGCGAGAGGCACTTCCTCTGGGGGTAATTCGACGCCGAGATCGCCGCGGGCGACCATCACCGCATCCGAAAGTGCGATGATGGCGTCGAGGTTTTCCAGTGCTTGCGGTTTTTCCAGCTTGGTCATGATCCAGGCGCGGCCGGCGATCAGCGCGCGGGCTTGCTCGACATCTTCCGGGCGCTGGACGAAGGACAGGCCGATGCAATCGACGCCGTGATCGAGGGCAAAGGCGATGTCGTCACGGTCTTTTGCGGTGAGTGCCGGGATGGAGAGCATCACGTCGGGGACATTGACGCCCTTGCGGTCGGAAATCGGGCCGCCGACCAGGATTTCGGTTGTGAGCGCATTGGCGGTGCGGCGTTTGACGCGCAGGCGGAGTTTGCCGTCATCGATCAGCAGATTGGTGCCGATGCCCGCGGCGTCGATGATTTCGGGATGCGGCAGATTGACGCGGCGGCGGTCACCGGGGGCTGGGTTGAGGTCGAGGGTGAATTCCTCGCCTGCGACGAGTTGGGTGCGCCCTCCGATGAAGGCGCCGACGCGGAGTTTTGGGCCCTGGACATCGGCAAGAATGCCGATCGGGCGGTCCAGCCGGGCCTCGATGGCGCGGATCAGCGCGATGCGGGCGGCGTGGTCCTCATGCGTGCCATGGGAGAAATTCAGGCGGAAGACATCGGCGCCGGCCATGAATAGGCGGGTGAGCGTCGCCTCGTCCGAGCTGGCGGGGCCGATCGTGGCGATGATCTTGGTGCGGCGGCGGCGGCGCAGACGTGGGCGTGTTGCCATGCGCGTATGTGAGGGTGGCGGGGGGCTGGCCGCAAGTCCCTCTGGCGTCCGGCCCGGTGACGCGCCATGTTCAGGCCATCGAGGATCGAGCGGAGGGCAGGATATGAGCGCACCGGAGATGGATGATGCCACGCGGACGGAGCTGGAGGCGGCGGCGTTTCGCCGGCTGGTGCAGCATCTGCGCGAACGCAGCGATGTGCAGAATATCGACCTGATGAATCTGGCGGGTTTCTGCCGGAATTGTCTGTCGCGCTGGTATCGCGAGGGGGCGGAAGCGCAGGGCATCACGATCGCCGATCCGGATGCGCGCGAGATCGTCTATGGCATGCCCTACAAGGAATGGCAGGCCCAGTTCCAGACCCAGGCGAGCCCGGAGAAGAAGGCCGCGTTTGAGCAGGCGATTAAAGCCCATCAATAGTACGGATTGACCGGGGCGCGGGGCTTCTCTAATCCCGGCGCCCCGCACCCCGCCGGAGGAGGCTCCCCATGGACGTGGATACAGCGACCCAGTCTGATGAGACGAAGACCGGCGGTATCGCGGCCGAGCGGCTGCGCAGCCTGATTGAGCGCATCGAACGGCTGGAAGAAGAGCGCAAGGCGCTTGGTGGCGATATCAAGGACATCTATGCCGAGGCGAAATCCGCCGGGTTTGATGTGAAGGTGATGCGGCAGCTGATTCGCATCCGTAAGCAGGAGCCTGCGGAAGTGGAAGAGCAGGAAAGCCTGCTTGACGTGTATCGCCGCGCACTTGGCATGTGATTGCCGCCCGCGAGGGCAGGCATTTTTCTGATTTGTGAGTTTGCCCCCGCGCGGCGTTGTCGCCGTGCGGAGGCTGTGGCAGGTTTCTTTCCGCACGCGCCGCAAAGGCGCGGCAGGCAGGGAAGGGGCGCGAATGTCCGGCGCGGTTGTGTCACTCGAACGGCGGATTGATCAGCTGGAAGCGCGGGCCGAGATCGAGGCTCTGGCGCATCTTTATTGCCGTGCCATGGACGAGCAGGACCCGGTGCTGCTGGAGACACTGTTCACGCCGGAGAGCCGGGTGATTTCCGATAATGGCTGGATGGATGGCGAGGGTGGGCGCGATGGCGTTGTCCGCATGTATCGCAATTTCTGGACGACATTGGGCGCCACGTTCCACTGGATGCACGGCGTGCAGATCGTTTTTGACGAGAATGATCCCGATGCCGCCACGGGAATGGTGATGGGCCATGCCGAGACCTATCGCGATCCGAAGACGGCGACCTATCTCATCGCCATGCGCTATGAGGATCGCTATCGCCGGGATGAGGGGCGGTGGAAGTATGCTGAGCGCAATGTGAGCATGCTCTATTTCTGTCTGCCTGGCGAATACAACGATATTCTTGGATCGGCGTTGCGCATGACGGTGCGGGGGTTGGGTGAGCGCGCGGATTGGCCGGAGAATAAGCCGGGGTGGAAGAAGTTCGGGCAGTGGCCTGGGACTTTGGCGTAGCGGCGGTGTTTGCACGAAAAGATGTAGAAAGGGCCGGAAGCGTTGTGCATCCGGCCCTTTGTGTTTGTGCGGTTCGTAGCGCAACCATTAAGCGGCGCTGGTCTGTGCATGCCAAGGCTGGTTCCTCTGGACGACGGTATTGGCGAATATAATGAGCTTTCGGGCGCAGGCGACGAGGGCGAGTTTGT
>CANJOG010000322.1 GCA_947475475.1 Acetobacteraceae bacterium | reverse complement strand
TCTGGCGGCATGACCTGGCTGCCGAATAATTCCTATATGCGCACACAGGAGACGGCAAAACTCGGCGTAGTGGAATCGCGCGCCGAGGTTATCCGCTATGTTGAGGCCGTTGTCGGCAACCGCATGCGCCGCGATTTGGTCGAAGCCTTCATCGACAATGCACCGCTGATGTTCGACTATATGCAGGCGCATACCGAAGTGCGTTTCGAGGCCGCCGACGAGCCGGATTATTTCCCCGAACTGGACGGCGCCTCGCTGCATGGCCGTATTTTCAATCCGGCCAATTACGACGCCAAGAAACTCGGTGAATGGTTCTGGCGCATGCGCCCGCCGCTGAAGACTGTGATGGCCTTTGGCGGCATCATGATCGACCGCGCCGATATGATCCAGTTGCTGCAAGCGACGAAATCGCCGCGCGCCATGTTCTATACCGCCAAGTTGCTGGCGAAATACGGCGTCGAGCGGCTGCGCTATCCGCGCGGCACCAAGCTCACCTTCGGCAATGCGCTGGTCGCGGCCTTGCTCCGCTCCGCGGTCGATGCGGGCGTGGAATTGCGCGCCTCGACCAAGGCGCTGCGCCTGTTGCGCGATGAGCAGCGCGTGCGTGGCGTTGTCGTGGAACACCAAGGCCGCGAGGTCGAACTCACCGCAAGGCGCGGTGTGGTGCTGGCCACTGGCGGCTTCATCCACAACGACACGCTGCGGCGGCAATTGCTCGATTATCCCGACCAGCACCAGACCATGGTGATCGACGAAAATCGTGGCGAAGGCATCGAAATGGGTGTCGGCATCGGCGCCACTTTCGGGCCGGAGAACTGGCAGAACGCGCTCGGCTATCAGGTCACGGTGATGGAGAATCCTGACGGCACGCGCACGAAATTCCTGTTGATTTTGAATGAGCGCAGTAAAGCGGGCTCGGTGATGGTGGGCCCCGATGGCAAGAGATTTGCCAATGAGGCTGCCCCCTATAACGATCTTTATCACGCGCAGGTGAGCGCCGGGGCGGTGCCCGCCTGGCTGATCTGCGGCCATGATTTCCTCCGCCGCAACGGTCTTGGATTGCTGCGCCCCGGCCCAGCCTGGCTGCGGCCGCTCGGGCGTTTTCTCAAGAGTGGCTATATCAAGCGTGCCAACACAATTGCCGAACTCGGCGCCAAGATCGGCGTCGATGCCGCCACGCTGGAGCAGACCATCGCGCGCATGAACGACCATGCCCGCGCCGGCCATGATCCTGATTTCGGCCGCGGCAACAGCCTTTATGACCGCAAGATCGGCGACCCGTTCCACAAGCCGCATCCCAATCTTGGCCCGATCGCCACCGCGCCCTTCTACGCACTCGCCGTCTGGCCCGGCAGCACCGGCACGCTGGCGGGGCTGGCGACCAACGGCAATGCCGAGGTCGTGGATGCGCAGGGCCACCCGATCGGCGGGCTCTATGCCATTGGCCTCGATATGCACTCGGCTTTTTCGGGAACATTCCCAAGTGCGGGCTGCTCGCTCGGCCCGGCGATGACCTTTGGCTTCACCGCAGCGCGCCACATGGCCCGGCAGGAGACGGCACACGAAGCGGCTTGAGAATGTCGACACACCAGACGGGCTCCAAGCCCGCAAACGGAGGCGGAAACCATGCGGAAGACCATCACGGCGGCTGCCCTCGCGGCCCTGCTTGCGACCGGCGCGGCACAAGCCCAGCAGGCCGACAAGATTCGCATCGGCGGCGTGTTTTCGGTGACTGGCGGTGGCGCCGTCATCACCTTCAGCGCACTCGCCGGCGCGAAGATGGCTGTGGCCGAAATCAATAAATCCGGCGGCATACTCGGCAAGCAGGTCGAATTCGTCGTCGCCGATGACCGCTCCGATCCGACGCAGACCACGATGGAAACCCGCCGCTTGGTGCAGCAGGAAAATGTGCAGATGCTGGTCGGCCCGATCGGCAGCGTCACCACGCTGGCCTCGATCCCGGTGCTGAATGAGGCCAAAGTCGCCAGCATCGGCGTTGCCCAGGCGCCGCAACTCACGCCGAAATTCGCGCCCTATCAATTCACCGAAGTTGTCGCCACCGACGAGATCGCCAAGGTCTATGTGGACCAGGCCGTCGATGTGCTGAAGGCGAAAAAGCTTGGCCTTCTCATGGATAATACTGCCGGGCAGAAAGCGCTCGTGGTCGATATCCGCGCCTACGCCGCCAAAAAGGGCATTCCAATCGTCGGCGAGCAGGAATTCGACGTCAATATCGGCGACATGACTGCGCAGGTTCTCGCACTGAAACGCGCTGGACCGGATGTACTGCTCCATTCCAGCCTGTCCTCGCGTGACGCGGGCACAGCGCTGAAGACGCTCGCCGATGTAGGCTGGGACGTGCCGATCATCTTCTCCACCTCGATGGCCGCCGGTGTCGCCGCCGTCGTGCAGGTGGCCGGACCGGATTCTGTCAAGAAAGACAATGTCTACGCCTGGGACTACAAGGGATTGTCCTATTGCCAGGGCGATCCGCTTGGCGCCACCAAGGCGGCGCAATTCATCACGCGGCTGAAGGATTTCGCCGGCGCGGATTTCGCCAAGATGTCGTCCACCAATGCCGGCTGGCTGTATGACGCCGTCTATATCCTCAAGGCCGCCGCCGAGGGCGCGGGCTCAACTGAAGGTCCGAAAATGGCGGCCTGGCTGGAGAGCAATGCCGGCAAGGCGCAATCCGTGCTGGGCAATCTGACCGGAAGCCCATCCAACCACTTCCTGCTCGACTCATCTTCGCTCACAGTGGTCTCACACGTGGCCGAAGTACGCGCCGACGGGCTGCGCCGCAGAGGCGGCTGCTAAACGAAACGGGACTGGAGAGACAATGAAGCGCACGATCAGCATCGGCATGGGTATGATGGCCCTGCCCTTCGCCGATGCCGCCGGGTACTGGCGCTGGGTGGATCTCTGCGAACAGGGCGGGGTGGATTCCATCTGGCAGAGTGACCGGCTGATCACGCGCGAACCCGTGCTCGAATGTCTGAGCGTCATGGCGGCGCTGGCGGGGCGCACACGGCGGCTGAAATTTGGCATGAACGTGCTCTCGCTGGCGCTGCGCGATCCGGTCCTGGTCGCCAAGCAATGCGCCACCATCGACTATCTTTCGGAGGGCCGCCTGCTCCCCGCCTTCGGCCTCGGCTCCCCGCGCGGTGCTGAATGGGAGGCGCTCGGCATTGACACCAAAACCCGCGGCGCACGCATGGATGAGGCGCTCACTGTGATGTCCCGCCTCTGGCGCGAGGATGGCGTCGATTTCGACGGCCGCTTCTTCAAACTCGCTGGCGCCAGCATTTCGCCCAAGCCGGTGCAGAAGGACATCCCGCTCTGGATCGGCGGCGCATCGGACGCCGCCATTCGCCGCACGGCGAAATTCGGCACGGGTTGGCAGGCGGGCGCGGAACCACTCGACGAAATCGCCCGCGTCATTCTCGCCATCCGCGCAGCCCTTGAGGTCGAAGGCCGCCATATCGATATCGACCATTATGGCGCCGGCCTCACTTTCCATATCGGCTCCCCGGACGATCCCGGTCTGGCCGAGGCCTTTGGCCGCTACGAAAAACTCACCGGCCGCGATCCGCGCGCCATGCTGACGATCGGCTCGGCGGAAGACATCATCGCCCGCATCGAACAATTCATCGACGCAGGCGTGTCGAAATTCGTCCTCCGCCCCGCACT
>CANJOG010000321.1 GCA_947475475.1 Acetobacteraceae bacterium | reverse complement strand
GCCGCATCTGCTCGGAGGCGAGTTCGCGTGCATCCTTGTGCAGCTGGGCCCAGGTGACTGTGAGATATTGGTTGGGCATCAGAACATCCGTCCGCCGTCGGGCACCGGAAAATCCGGGCGCAGGAGCACAACCGCGCCCTCGGCATCCGGCATGCCAAGGGTCAGCACTTCGGAGATGAAATTCCCGATCTGGCGCGGCGGGAAATTCACCACCGCGCAGACCTGGCGGCCAATCAGCTCGTCGGGGCGGTAATGCAGGGTGATCTGGGCGGAGGAGCGGCGGGTGCCGATCTCCGGACCGAAATCGATGGTGAGCTTGATTGCCGGCTTGCGCGCCTCGGGGAAGGGCTCGGCGCCAATCACCGTGCCGATCCGGATATCGATCCGGTCGAAATCGGCGATGGTCGCCAGAGGGGTGGACGCGCTGGAACTGGGGTTGCTCATGACGTCGATGTTGCACCCGCCGCGCCGCTTGCCAAGCCCGGAATGTCCGATCGACCGGTCAGAAGTTAGGAGAAGGCGTTGAAGGTGATCAGTGTGTAGGTATCCGCCACGCCGGCCAGGGTCTGGATCTTCTGGGTAACGAACAGGCCGACATCCTGCTCCGGGCGGAGATAGAATTTGCCGATCAGATCATACTGGCCGGATGTCGAATAGATCTCGGAGAGTTCCTCGATCGTGTCCACGGCCTGCTGGGCCACTTTATAGGCATGGCCCATCTGGCATTTGATCTGCACGAAGATTGCCCGCATCGCATCGCTCCCGTGATCATTCCTGATCTGAGGTCAAGATAGGCCAGGAAACGCCTAACGGGGAGGGGCCTCGACCGGGGCGCAATTGCTGCGGCCGGACATGACGCAATCCTGCAACCGGCTCGTCTTGTGCAGGGTGCGGGCGACGACGAATCCCAGCACCACGAGAATCACGATGGCGAGCAGCGCGAACATGGCGCCGCGCCGGTTGGGCGGATGGTCGTCGGATTCAGGCGGGGAGGCGTTCTCGCTCATCGTCATAGTTTAGGCGGCTCAACCGGGCTCTGCCAGATGCGGCGGTTGCCGCCCCCCCCCTTGCTCGGCCATGCTGGCGCCAATGCGAACAGGGAGGCTCCGAATGCCGGACCGGAAAATGCAAAAGCGCCGTGGCGGTCTCGTCCTGGTCGATGCGCTGATCGCCCAGGGGATCGACCACGCTTTCGTGGTGCCCGGCGAGTCCTATCTGGAAGTGCTGGACGGGCTGCATGAGCGGCGGGGCACGATCACCACGACCACGTGTCGCTTCGAGGCCGGGGCGGTCCATATGGCCGAGGCCTATGGCAAGCTGACCGGCAAATGCGCGGTCGCCATGGTCACGCGCGGCCCCGGCGCCTGCCATGCCGCGATTGGCGTACATGTGGCGCAGCAGGATTCCACGCCGCTGCTGCTGATCGTCGGCCAGATTCCCTTCGCCGAGACGGATCGCGAGAGTTTTCAGGAGATCGATTATCGCCGCTTCTTCGGCCCGATCGCCAAATTCGTCACCCAGATCGACGAGGCGGCGCGGATTCCGGAACTGATCGCCCATGCGGTGGATGTCGCGACCTCCGGCCGGCCCGGCCCGGTGGTGGTGGCGATTTCCGAAGAGATGCAGGCGCATGTGGTGGAAGTGCGGGATCGCCGTCCGATCGCGCGCTTTGCCGCCCCGCCGCCGGCGCCGGCCATGCGGGCCCTGGCGGAACGTCTCGCGCGGGCACGCCAGCCGGTGGCCATTCTCGGCGGATCTGGTTGGACGCCGGGCGGGCTGTCCGACATCAGGCAGTTCCTCGCCCGCCTGGATATCCCGGTGGCCGCCGCGTTTCGGCGCCTGGCCGTCTATGACGGCACTGCGCCGAACTATATCGGCGATCTCAGCGTCGGTGCCGATCCGGGTCTGGTAGCGCATGTGCGCGAGGCCGATCTGATCCTGGCGATTGGCACGCGAATCGGTGAGCCGGTCAGCCAGGGCTACACGCTGTTTCCCGATCCGGCCTCGGTGCCGCTGATCCATGTCTATCCGGAGGCGTCCGAAATCGGCCGGGTCTATCGCCCGCTGCTCGGCATTGCCTGCGATGTGAATGAATTCGCCCATGCCGCCGCCGCCCTGCCGCCAGTCGAACCGCATTGGCATGACTGGACGCGCATGCTGCGGGCCACGCGCGAGGCCTATACGGCGGCGCGCGACTATCCGGGCGGGCTGAATGTGTCGCGCGTGATGAAGGTGCTTCAGACCATGCTACCGCGCGATGCCATCCTGACCACCGATGCGGGAAACTTCGCTGCTTTCGTCACGCGTTTTCTCAATGTGCGGGCGGGTCAGGATTATCTCGGCCCGACCAACGGGGCGATGGGCTATGGCGTGCCGGCCGCGGTCGGCGCGGCGATTGCGTTTCCGGGTCGCCAGGTCGTCTGTTTCGTCGGCGATGGCGGCTTCATGATGACCGGGCAGGAATTGGCGACCGCCGTGATGTGCCATGCCAGCCCGATCATATTGCTGTTCAATAACGGCATGTACGGCACGATCCGCATGCATCAGGAGACACATTTTCCGGGGCGGGTGATGGCCTCCAGGCTGAGCAATCCGGATTTCGTGGCCTATGCGCAATCGTTTGGCGCAAATGCGTTTCTGGTCGAGGAGGAAAGCCAGTTCGCCGATGCCTTCGCTGCCGCGCTGGATAGTTCGCGGCCGAGTGTGATCGAATTGCGGACCGATCCGGCACAGATTTCGCCGCGCATGCGGCTCGCCGAGGCAGCCGGCAAGGGGCTGGTGCCGAGCTAGGAACCCAGGCGGAACCGCGCAGCAATGGTGAAATCGCCGCCCCCGACCGGTTCGGTGAAAACGCAAAGCGTGTCTACCCGGCGCGGCTGCGCCAGTGCAGGGGCGAGGCGGGTTTCCAGGTCGGGTAAGAGCAGCACTTTCTCATCGGCGGAGAGCCGACGCGTCAGCGTCATGTGGAAGCGCCAGTCCGCAAACACATAGGGATAGCCCCAGTCGCGCAAATATTCCTCCTGGCGCGGGGGAAGACCGCCGCGACGTCGGCGGGCGAGTTCGGCCTCGGATGGCAGGGCGCGGTGATGGTCCAACTCGCGCACACAGGCATCGGCGAGGGCCTGGAGTGGCGGGCAGAGCGAGGTTTCACGCAATGCCAGGAAGCCTTCGAGATCGGCAATGCGGAGTGGCGGCAGATCGAAAGAGGCCAGGCCAGAAGCCAGGGATTCGGCATCGCGCAGCAGCGCGTCGAGGCCGGTGCGTAGGCGCATGGGTGGTTTCAGCGTGGCATGGAAGCCGTAGCGGCGCGCGTCTGCGGTGATCTCCGCGATCCCCGGCAGGTCGGGCTGGGCAATCACTCCCCCCGTCACCGCATCGCGGCCGAGCCAGGTGCAGGCGGCGTCCCAGAGCGGATCGTCCTGCGCCGGGGCATAGTAAAGCGCCGCGCGCATCAGATCACCCGGTCGCCGTGCAGCCAGACCTGGCGGACCACCGGCATGCCCTCATGCAGCCGCACCCGCACGAGATCGGCGCGCAGGCCCGGAGCGAGCGTGCCGCGATCGGCAAATCCGGCCATGCGAGCGGGAGTGGCGCTGACCATGGCAATCGCATCCGGCAGGCTGGCGAGGCCCTGTGCCGCGCAGGCAAAGGCCGCCTCGACCATGGAGGCGGGCACGTAATCCGAGGCCAG
>CANJOG010000320.1 GCA_947475475.1 Acetobacteraceae bacterium | reverse complement strand
GCGCCGATGATCTTCCGTCTTTCAATGTCATCAGCCATCCAGTGCCCGCACGTAGCAATCTGCTGGGTGCCAAGGGCTGTGGCGAGGCCGGTGCCGCCGGTGGCGTCGCGGCCACGATCGGCGCGGTGCGCGACGCGCTGGCGCAGGCCGGGGTGGCGGAATTTCAGATGCCGGCCACACCGTTTCGCGTCTGGCAGGCTTTGCAGGAGGCGCGGTAGGCGCCCCGCAGAGTGCGTCACCCCGATGCCCGCGCTGGAACCCAATCCGGTCGCGCAAGTCTGGCAGTTCAGGTGTGAGAGCCAGATCTCCAACGAGGCTGCAAGAGTGCGCAGCACCGCGTGGGCAACGGTGGTGGCGGTACGCTCGAATTCGCCTATTTCCGGTGCTACAACGAGCGAATAGAGGCTTTCGCGCTTCAACCGGCGGAATTGCAGAACATCGCGAAAGCCTGCTGTGGTCATCAACGCCGCTTTGGGTAGTTTGTGCTCCAGTAGAGCGTTCGTGAAAACGGTCGTTGCATGGAGCACACGCGACCACTCCGCGGCGCCGCCAGCAGCATCGAGTGCCGCCTTGATCACCGATTGCGTGATGGTCTCCGGATCGCTCGAAACTTTTGTGCGCACCAGCTTGCTACCAAGCTGGACGGCAACATCGGTGAAGGTTCCTCCAATATCGAAGGCAAGGCGGAGGACGGCATATGCATTCCCTCGATCTCGGTCGCTAATTCGGCCTAACGGCAGGCGGTGCGCTCAATCCCTGGCCTGGAAGCGCAGGAGCGCCTCTTCGGCAGCACGCGTGGTTGCTTGCCCGGCCGGCAGACCGCAATAGACGATGGTCTGCAGGCAGATTTCCTTGATCTCGCTGGGTGTCAGGAACTTGTTCCGCAGCGCTGCCTCGATGTGCTGCTGCATCTCCGCCATCCGGCCGAGTGCGGCGAGCTGGGAAATGCACATCAGCGAGCGATCGCGCGTGGCAATGCCGGGGCGGGCCCAGACGCTGCCAAAACAATTTTCGTCGGAAAAATTACGCGAGGCTTCGTTGAAATCGGTTGTGCTGGCGTCGCGTTTGACCATCTCAGCCTCGCCGAAAAGCTGGCGCATGATCGCGCGGCCCTGTTCGGCGGTCTTTGTGCGCTTGGCCATCAGGTGTTGCCCTCTTCCTTGTTGCCCTTGCCGACGGTGACGCCGGCCCAATTCTCGAAATGCTTGATGCCGTTGGCCCAGTCGATCGGTCCGTCGCCCTGGCTGATGGCGAATTTGAGAAAGTTCTTGGCTGATTCGATCACCCAGAGCGGCACACCGAGCGATTCCGCCTCCTCGGCGCCGAGCCGCACATCCTTGTACATGAGGTCGGTGGAAAAGAGATTGGGGAAGGTGCGCGGCAGCACGCATTTGGGAATTTTGTGCAGTGACCCGACGGTAACGCCACCGGAAACGTTCAGCACATCGCACATGGTCTGCGGATCGAGCCCGGCCTTCACGCCGAGCACCATCGCCTCGAAACTGGCAATGGTGGAGGCGGCGGCGACCATATTGTTGATCATTTTCATGGTCTGGCCACGTCCGGTATCGTCGCTCAGCCAGAAAATATTCTTGCCGATATTCTTGAGCATGGGCTCGGCTTCCTCGAAAGCCGCGCGTGGTCCGGCGCACATCAGCGTCAATGTGCCGGCTTCGGCACCATGCGAGCCGCCGCTGACCGGGGAGTCAACCAGAGAGATGCCAGTGCCTTTCAGTGACGCTGCGATTTTCTGCTCCATCACCGCGCCGGTACTGGAGAGATCGACAATGACGCGGACAGTCGAGCCCTTGGCGATTCCCGTAGCACCCAGCACGGCGTCATGCACATGCTCGGGCATGCCGAGGCTACAGAAGACGACGCGCGCCTTGTTGCCAACATCCGTGCAGGAGGTTGCCGCATGCGCGCCGGCACGCACCAGAACATCCACCGCCTCCGGCTTGAGGTCATAGGCATGCACCCGGTAGCCAGCATCGACCAGGCGCCTGGCCATACGTGAGCCCATGACGCCCAGGCCGATAAATCCAACGCCGGTGATGGAATCGGCCATTGTTCGTTCCTCCAGATCAGGGCGCGGAAAGGTTGCGTGTGAGGATCAGGCTGGCGAGGCCATCGCGATGGACGCTCCAACCCGGCGGCACGACGATGGTGGTATCGGGCTCGTCGATCACAACTGGTCCGGCCATCGGAGTTTCAGGAATGTCGAAACGTGCGAGCACGGCGACGTCGATCTCGCCACCGGTCTCCTCGAACCAGGCTTTGCGCGTCTGCGGCGCACTTACTGGGCGATTGTCGCCAAGTTTAGCTGCCAGATCGGCAAATCGGTCACGCGACGCGGCGGCCCAGGCGCGTAGTTTCACGGCGGCAAGTTCAACCGCCTCGCCGCGCGCATAGCCATAGGCCTTCTGATGCGCAGTGTTGAACAAACTGCTCAGCGATGGTGCCAGATTCTGTTCGGTCAACCCTTGCGGACAAGCGAGAGTCATTTCGTCCATCTGGAAGCCGTATTTCAAGTCGAGTAGAATTTCGAAGCGCAATTGATCCTGGCCGATGCCATGTGCCGCCATGTCCGCAATCGCGTCGGCGCGCATGCCGGCAATACGCGTATCGAGATCGGCGAGGCTCACCGCGTCCACGCGGCGGGCGACACTGGAGACATGATCTTGCCGATAATCAGCGAGCAGAAGTCCAAGGGCGGAGAACAGACCGGGATAGATTGGAATGACTACCGTGGTGATACCCATCGTCTCGGCCAGCGAGGCCGCATGGACGGGGCCGGAGCCGCCGAAAGCCATCAATGCGCACTCACGCGGATCACGCCCGCGCTCGGTGGTCACTGCCTTGAGCACGCGCGTCATGGTGGAATTGGCAACGCGCCTGATGCCCGACGCCACGCGGCGCACATCCATGCCAAGCGGGCCTGATAGCTTTTCACTGATTGCGCGCTCAGCAGATGCGCGGTCGATGCGCAATTTGGCGCCGGCGATCGCACCCGGATTGATATAGCCGAGCACGACATTCGCATCGGTCACCGTGGGGTCGGTGCCGCCACGGCCGTAGCAAACCGGACCAGGCTCTGCGCCGGCGCTGCGTGGGCCGACACGCAGCGCGCCGCCCTTGTCGATCCAGGCAATGCTGCCGCCGCCAGCGCCCGCCTCGACAATATCGAGCGAGGGCACGCGCACGGCATGGCCGGCGCCGGTCACGCCATGTCCGCTGACATTGGCACCGCCAATTTCCATCACCGGCTTTTCCAGCGGTTGGCCATTCTCGATGAGGCAACCTTTCACGGTTGTGCCGCCCATATCGAAGGCCAGCACATTGTCGAGACCGCATTCACGCGCGAGTCGCGCCGCGGCGAGCGCGCCTGCGGCCGGGCCGGATTCGATCATGGAGATTGGCTTCTGTCGCGCTGCCTGGCTCGACATCACGCCGCCATTGGACTGCATGATCAGCAAACGCTCGCAGACGGAGCCAATATCGTGTTCCAACTTTGCGAGGTAGGAATCAATCACCGGCACCAGCGAGGCATTCACCACCGTGGTTGAGCAACGCTCATACTCCTTGATTTGCGGATCGATGTCCGAGGAGAGGCAGACCACGATATGCGGCGCCATGTCGTGGATCAGATCGCGCACTGCGCGTTCATGGACGGGATTGATATAGGCATTGATCAGACAG
>CANJOG010000319.1 GCA_947475475.1 Acetobacteraceae bacterium | reverse complement strand
CAAGCTGGATCGTGTAATCGGGCGAGATGCCGCTGAGCGTCAGCGTGTTTCCGGACACCACGGCGGAGCTGAATTGCAGTCCGACCAGATCGATACGGTCGGTGCTCTCGAAGCCCATGATATTGCCGCTGAAGCTGGCGGGCTGGTCGAGTTTCAGCGTGGCAAGGCTGCCCTGGAAGACGATGGTGCCGGCGAAGCTGGTATTGAGCTCCAGCGTGGTGCCCGCCTTCATGCCGAGCATGCCGGAGCCGGTGATCGGGCCGGAGAGTTTCAGTGCGGCGAACTCGGCGCGGATCATGCCGATATCGCTGATGGCGCCGGCGAAAGAGCCCGAGAGCGACAGGATGGATTGCGCATCGGCGACGAGCGTGCCGGTGCCGGTAAAGCTGCCGTCGAAGGCACCCGTGAGTTTCAGGACACCGCCGCTCGCCTGGATCGTGCCGGTGCCGGCGATGCTGTCCCCGACAAAGCCAGAGCCGGTCAGTTTCCCAGTGGAGGCCAGGGTAAGGCCGCCGGTGGCGAAGCCGCCACCGACACGCAGCGTGCCGGCGACATTCAGCGCGTGGCTGCCGGTATAGTTGCGGCCGTTGAGCAGGTTGAGCACGCCGCCGGCGGCGATGGTGGTGAGTGATTCCTCGATCGACTTGTACGTGGAGGAAGTGTCGTCAAACGAGTAGAAGCCGGCGCCGAGGCCGTCGAGAGTAATCGTAGTGCTGGCGCCGATGGTCTGGACGGCCGTATTGGCGACGCCCAGGGATAGCAGGTTGATGGCGGCGCCATTGCCCTGGACCATCCAGGTGCCACCCAGCAGCGTGCCGGGCGTGGTGGTGAGGTTGGTGTTGCTGTCGCCGGCGAGCAGGATGACATTGCCGCCGCCCGCGACCGCGACGGTGCCAGTATTCTGGATGGTGCCGCCGATGAATTCGAGCGTTCCGGCGGCGAGCAGGAGGCCGTTATTGGTCAGCGCATTGCTGATCGAGATCGACCCGGAGCCGGCCACCGTGCCGCCGGCATCAACAGTCAGGTTGTAAATGATGGAACTGCCGCCTGCATGGGTGAGCTTGCCGGCGACGGCGAGCACGTCATTGGCGGGCTGGCGAATGGAATGGACGGTGATATCGGAGCCGACCGCCAGCGTAATGGTGATGCTACCGAAGCTGAAGGTGATATCGGCATCGGCGGCGTTCGGAACGGCATCGCCATTCCAGTTGGTTCCGAGGGTCCAGCTGCCGGAGACGGCATTTTTCCAGCTGAAACTAGCCATGGCCTGATCCCTCGTCTGCGCCCCGCGATGATGAAGCGGCGGTGGCGGGTGGTCAATTCATCTATGCGGCAGGCAACGTTTCCACGCCGCGTGGTGGCTCAGCCTTGTGGGACGGGTGCGAACTGCACCGTATTCCACAGCCAGGGGCGGATTTCGGCGATCAGCCCGTCGCGGAAGCGGTAGGCCTCCAGGATGTCGGTGTCGATGGGCTGGCCGGTCGCGCGGAGACGGGCGGTGAGATGCATGGCGAGGATGGCACTGTCCGGCCCCTCTGCGATGAGGCCGATGCGTTTGATCCTGATGCCGCCCAAGGCCGCGGGAAGCGCCTTGAGGAAAGCCTGCCAGCCCTCGGCGCCGTCATAGCGGCCGGAATAGGGCAGGCCGGCCGGTTCGTAGAGCACGAAATCCGGCGTGAGCATGGCGCATTGGCCGGCAATATCGCCGCGCCCGATGGCGTCGAAAAAGGCGTCGATCAGGGCGCCGTGGCGGGGTTCGGCGATGGGGTCCAGCGGCGGGATGCTCATGTTGCAGCTCAGACGCGGGAGCCGAGGAATTTCTTGCTCGCTTCGACGGCGATGCGGGCGCGTTCCAACGGGGTCTTGCCCTCATTGATCAGGCGGCGGGAGGGACATTCGACATCGATGGTGACATCGCCCGGCATGGCGGCGATCAGGGCGGGCAGGTCGAAGGCGCCGGTGCCGGGGATCAGGCGGTCTTCCAGGGCTTCGTCGAGATAGGAGTCGAAATCGGCGTCGCGGATCAGGCCGTCATTGATCTGGATATAACCGATGCGGTGCGGCGGGATGGCGGCGACATCGGCCGGCGTGCCGCCGGTGCGATAGACATGCAGGAAATCGACCGCGACAGTGGCATTGGCGATGCCAGCCTCGTCGAGGAAAGCCAAGGTCTGCGCGGGGGTTTTCAAAAGCTGGAAACCGGTGAATTCGATATGCATGGCGATGCCGTATTCATCGCCCAGCGCGCAGAGGGCGCGGAAATTGTCGAGCGCGCGGCTGGCATCCTCATCGTATTTCTGCACGGTGGCGCGCTTGGCGCCGAGTGCGGCACCCATTTCCAGATGACGGCGGAAATCGGCCTCCACATTGGTCTTGGCGCGGAGTGCGAAGACTTCGAGATTGTGGACGGTGACACCTGTGTCGGCCATGCGGGCGAGGACTTCGCGCTTGGTCGGCTCGTCCTGGATCATCTTGTAGGCGTCGGTGGCGCGGCCTGGGCCGGTGACGAAGACACCGATCTGAGGGCAGCCGAGGGCGGCGGCGATTGTGACCAGCTCTGCCGGGGGGATTTCCTTGACCGTGAGGTGGTGGAGCGAAAGCGGGTTCTTGAGCGCGGTCATTGCAGCCTCCCTTTTAACCCGGCGAACATCGCGGGATGGGCATGAAATCGCAAGTAGGGGGCGCAACTGGCGATTTGTCGGGCACGCGTTGGCATGGACGGCCAAATGCAGCGGAATTGAGGGGCAGCCCTGATGATCCGGGCCTTGCGGCCCAAAAACTGCTATGCTCCACCCCGGCTATCGGGTGTTTTTGTTATCAGAAGCCCGATTTTGGGGCCTGGTCAGGCCGAAGGAAGGGATTTGCGATGCGCCTAGCGGTGCTGAAGGAGCGGCGGCTTGCGGAAACCCGCGTGGCCGCGACGCCCGAGACGGTGAAAAAATATATTGGCATGGGGCTGGAGGTCGCGGTTGAGTCCGGGGCTGGGCTCACTGCGGGCATTTCCGATGCAGATTTTGCCGCGGCCGGGGCACAGATTGCCCCAGATGCGGGCAGTGCGCTCTGGGGCGCTGGCATCGTGCTCGCCGTGCAGATGCCCGATCAGGACATTCGCGGGCTGATGCTGCGCGGCTGCCTGTTGATTTCGATCGCCGGCGCGTTTGGCGATCCGGATCTGGCCGGCTCGCTGGCCTCCGCTGGGATCGATGCGGTGGGCATGGAAATGCTGCCGCGCATCACCCGCGCGCAGTCGATGGATGTGCTGTCCAGCCAGGCGAACCTGGCCGGCTATCGCGCGGTGATCGAAAGCGCCGGGGCGTTCGAGCGTGGCTTCCCGATGATGATGACGGCGGCCGGCACGGTGCCGCCCGCGCGGGTGTTTGTGATCGGCGCCGGTGTGGCCGGTTTGCAGGCGATCGCGACGGCGCGGCGTCTGGGCGCCATTGTCTCGGCAACCGATGTGCGGCCGGCGGCGAAGGAAGAGATCAAGTCGCTGGGCGGCACCTTTGTCGGCGTCGAGGATGAGGAGACGGCGCAGGCACAGACTGCCGGCGGCTATGCCAAGGAAATGAGCGATAATTTCCGCCGCAAGCAGGCCGAGCTGATGGCCACGACCGTGGCGAAGAACGACATTATCATCTGCACGGCGCTCGTCATGGGCCGCCGCGCGCCGGTGATCGTGACCGCCGAGATGGTGGCCGCGAT
>CANJOG010000318.1 GCA_947475475.1 Acetobacteraceae bacterium | reverse complement strand
CCCGCGCCCACCTCCAGCGACACCTGCTCCAGCGCCCGCACCGGGCCGTAGGAGGCGGAGAGGCCGTCAACCCGCAGCATGCGCATCCGTCCCCAGATAGGCCTCGATCACATCCGGATTGCGCCTGATCTCGGCCGGCCCGCCATCGGCGATGCGGCGGCCGAAATTCAGCACGGTGATGTGATCGGCGACCGACATCACAAGCTGCATCACATGCTCCACCAGCACGATGGTCAGCCCGCCGCCGCGCACCAGATCGACCAGCAACGCATCCAGCGCGGTGATCTCGGCATTACGCAGCCCGGCCGCCGGCTCGTCGAGAAACAGCATGCGCGGCTTCGCGGCCAATGCGCGTGTCAGATCCAGCAGCTTCTGCCGGCCAAAATCCAGATCGGCCGCTTTGGCATCGCGGAAGGGCAGCAGCCCGGTGCGCTCCAGCAAGGCTTCCGCTTGCATCACCGCATCGCGCTCGATCCGCCCGCGCGCGAAACCCGGCAGAAAGGGCAGATAGCGCGGCGTCTGGCTCATCGCGCCGACCAGCACATTCTCCAGCACGCTCATCTCGCGGCAGAGCTCGATATTCTGAAACGTGCGCGCAATGCCCATGCGCGTCACCACATGCGGCCGCGCGGCGAGCAGGTCGCGCCCATCGAACACCATCCGCCCTGAGCGCGGCGTCACGAAACGCGAGACGCAATTCAGCACGGTGGATTTCCCGGCGCCATTCGGCCCGATCAGCGCATGGATGCTGCCCTGTTCAACCTCCATGCTGAACGCATCGATCGCGCGCAACCCGCCAAACTGGACCAGCAGATCCTCGATCCGGAACAACACGGACACGCTCATCGCCGGCCCCGAAGCGCGCCGGTCACAGCGCCCCAGATGCCGCGCGGCATGAAGGTGACCGAGAGCGTCAGCATCACGCCGTAGATCAGCTCCTGCCAGAGCTGCATGGACCGCAATTTCGTCTGCAACACCACCGGCAGCAGCCCGATCAGTACCACGCCGATCAGCACGCCGGGGATCGAGCCCATGCCGCCCACGACAACCATGGACAGCGCCAGCACCGCGCCATCCATGCCGAATTGCTGCGCGTTGATGAAGGAATTGATCAGCGCATACATCCCGCCGGCGATGCCCGAGTAGAGTGCGGATACAGTGAAGGCCAACACCTTCACCCGTCGCACGTCGATGCCGGATGCCATCGCGACATGCTCGGAATCCCGCACCGCCGACATCTCGCGGCCAAACCGCGAACGCACGATCTGCTGAGTCGCGAACAACAGCATCGCGAGGATAATGGCCAGCACCGGAAACACCTGCCGGTCGCTGGTCATCTTCCAGCCGGCAATCGTCATGGTTGGAATCCGCAACCCGTCCGGCCCGCCGGTCAGCCCCGTCCAGCTATTAAAGACAAACCGCGCGCCCTCGGCAAAGGCGAAGGTCGCCAGCGCCAGATAGATGCTGCGCAACCGCGTCGAGGGAATGGCGACGAGGAACCCAACAACCGCCGCAATCAGCGCACCGCCCGGCATGGCCAGCAGAAACGGCAGGTCCAATTGCTTGGTCAGGATCACCGTGCCGTAACAGCCGACCCCGAAAAACGCCATATGGGCAAAGGCAAACTGCCCGGACCAGCCCATCAGCAGATCCAGCCCGAGTGCGAGCGCCGCCCAGACCATCAGCGAATTGAGCAGGAACAGATAATATTCCGGCACAAACGGCGGCAAAGCAAAACCGATAGCGACCAGCACCAGCAGCACGATCTGGTGGCGTAGCGGAGGCGAGCCGAACATGTCTCAGACCTTCCGCAAAACGGAACGGCCGCTGAGCAGGCCTTCAGGACGGATAATCAGCACCGCCATGATGACGACAAACGGCGTCACTGCGATCGCCGCGGACGAAAAATACAGCCCCACCAAATTCTGCGCGACGCCAAGCAGCACACCGCCGAGCACGCATCCCGGCAGGCTGTTGAACCCGCCAATAATCGCCGCGGCAAAAGAGAGCAGCACGACCGTCCCGCCAAAATCAGGCGTCACCGGAAACTTCGCCCCGATCAGCACGCCGGCAATCCCCGCCAGGATCGACGCTCCACCCCACACCGCCGTGCGCATCCGCTTCACCGGAATCCCCACCAGCGAGGAGGCGCGCGGATTCTGGCTCACCGCGCGGAGCGCCTTGCCGGTAAAGGTGAACTGGAAGAACGCAAACAGCAGCAACATCACCAGCACGGCAATGCCGACAATCACCAGGTCCTGCCGCTGCAACAACACCTGGCCGAATTCCACCGGCGGCCCGCGAAACAGCGAGGGCAGCCGCCGCGCCTGCTCGGTGTAGCTAAACAGCCGCATCACGCCCTTGAGAATATAGGAGAGCCCAACAGTGGCCACGACCAGCGCCACCAAAGTGAGCTGACCATGCCGCCCGCGCCCGGCAATGACGCGCAAGATCCCCGCCTCGAAGGAAATGCCCAGCACAAACATGCCCACCACGACAAAACCGAAGGCCGCGACATAAGGCATGTCAAACGCCACCAGTGCCATCATGGCGAGATAGGTGCCGCTCATCAGCATCTCGCCACCGCCGAAATTCACCACTTCGGTGGATTTGAAGACAATGACAATGGAAATCGCCAGCAGCGCATACACCGATCCGGTGATGACGCCACTGGCGATGCCCTGGAAGAGTGCCAGCGTAAGCATCGACGAAAAGCGTGGGAACTTAGTTCGCGCGCGTGCCGTCCCAAGTATAGACGCCCGGCATCAGCGTGTTCTTCTTGCCGTCGAACTTCAGAATGGTCTGCGAGCGCATCGCATCGCGCCGGTTCGCCCCGAACTCGATCGGCCCCGCCATCACACCGGAATCGAAGCTCACCGTCTGCAATGCATCGACAAACTTCTCGCGCGTCAGGTCAGGCCCGGCCTTTTCCAGCGCCTGGATCACCGCCATGGCGCTCGGAATCCCATAGGCCATGTAGGCGCCGATATTCGTCCTCTCCGGGAATGCCTTCTTGTACATCTCGACCCATTTAGCCTGCTTCGGACCATCGACAAGATCGTTGATCGGGCTGCTGTAATAGAAATCAGCCAGTGCCGCATCGTCACCGACATTCTTGGCGAAGGTGGCGGAACTGGTCACACCCTGCACCGCCTGCACGATCGGCTGCTTCATGCCGTATTCGGCGCGCTTCTGGACGATTAGTACCGCCGGCGTCGGATAGGCCGAGGTCAGGATCACATCCGGATTGGCCTGGCGAATCCGCAGCAGCGGCGCCGTCACATCGGTAATCTGCGCCGAGATGATTTCCGTCGCTGTGATCTTCACGCCCATCTTGTCGGCCAGTGCCTTCGCCGCCCCCAGATTGGCCTTGCCGTAATCGTCATCGGTCGTGATATAGGCAACCGTCTTGGCCTTCAGGCTATCAATGGCAAAGCCCATCATGGCCGCGCCGATCGTGCCCTGCGTGCCAGGGAAGGAGCCGAACACGTAGCGCGTCGGCGGAATCACGCCCGGATCGCCGGATGCGTTCAGCATCACATGCGGCACCTTCTCGCGTGTCACCATTTCCTGGATCGACACGGTGGCGCCGGTGCAGGACCCGCCATTGAGCATGAACACGTGATCAACCGTCAGAAGCTTCTTGGCCACCGCATTGGTCTCGTTCGGATTGCACTTGTCGTCTTCGATAATCACGCGAATCTTGCGGCCAT
>CANJOG010000317.1 GCA_947475475.1 Acetobacteraceae bacterium | reverse complement strand
TTAATGATTCGCTTCCAGTCGTTGATGCGTTGTTCATCGACAACCGAAGCATGTGCCGCGATGCTGATCGCGAGATAGGGCGTGCCTGCGCTACACGGTATGGCCATGCCAAGACCGAAAAGATCCTGATAGATATTGCTTCTGCTGACAGCGAAGCCTGTGGACTTTGCCTCGTCCACGAGAGTTCGCAGAAACTCCACCGTCAGTCGTGGATGGCGTTCCAGATTTGGCGCGATAGCCTCGATGACCCGTTCGCAGGAATCGGCATCAAGGGCGGAGAGCAATGCGACGGCGCCGGCGCCAAACCCCAACAGGCGGCGCTGCCCCACTTCGACCGGAATGGCGCGGATGATTGAGTTTCCCTCGGCCTTTTTGATGCAGACTGATTCAATGCCGCTGCGACGCATCAGATAGGCAGTCACGCCGGTGCGCCGGGCCGCGGCCTCGACAGCCGCGTGCCATTTGGCGACTTCCGACATCCAGGTTGAGTTGGACAGCGCAAGTTCACAAGTCAGCGCGCCGATGACGTAGCGGTGCGATTTTATGTCATGTTCGGCGAGGCCTTCATCGACCAGGCATTTGACAATGCGATGTGCCGTCGAGCGCGACAGGCCGACCGAACGCGACAGGTCGAGCAACGACACACCATCGGCATTACCCTGGGCGATGCGGCGCAGAATTGAGGCGGCGCGTCGGATGGCCTGGGTGCCGTCGGGATTTTGCCTGTCCGGTTCGGCGGTCGGGGTTTTCATGCAGCGGCGATCCGCGATTGGGGAAGTGACATCATGAATTTCGGCTTTTCCATGGGCAGCGCTCGTCAGGCGCTTTTCAGAAGCAAGAATGCGGGCGAGGGATGGGTGAGCACGCGATGCAGCAACGCCCCGCGGCTGGTGCCAATATTCTCGAAAAGATGCAGGCGCAGAACGTAAAGATGCGCATCACATTCGGCGCTGAAACCAATGCCGCCATGCACCTGGATATTCGAGCGGGCAGACTCCAGCGCATAGCGCGTTGCAAGCAAGCGACAGCTGTCAACCTGGAGAGCGGCGTCGGCATGTTCGGACTGCACGGCGAGTGCGGCCATTGCCAGATGCGCCCGCAAAGCCGTCGTTGCGATCGCCATATTCGCGCAACGATGTTTGACCGCCTGGAAGGCCCCTATCGGCTGATCGAATTGCTGCCGCATCGTCGCATAAGCGGCGGCCATATCGCGGATGGCCTCCGCCATGCCGAGGAATTGCGCGGCGATGAGCAGATGGGCACGCAGCAGAATTGGGCTCTCCGCGCCTGTGCTTTGTGCAACGATCGGCGCATCGGAGAGATTGATCCGGGACAGCGACACAGTTGCATCGCCCGATTCCAGCTCCGTCTTCGTAGCACTGCCCATTTCCACGAGATGCAGCGCCACATCGCTCCAGATGACGGCAAGTTCTGCGTGATCGGCATTCAACAACAATGCGTGCTCGCCATGCGCGCTGCCCAGGCACAGCCGGATCTCGCCCGCGAGAATGCGGGCTGCGAGATCGCTTCCGCCGGATGCGGCCGCGACAGCGGCGCCGAGTGTGGCCGCGAGTACATCGGGTGAGGCAAGCTGCCGGCCAAATTCGATATGAATCTGTGCCTCTTCAATGGCTCCGAGCCCGATTCCGCCGGCCTCCTCGACGACGCCAATGCCGAGGAATCCCAATTCGGCTAATGCGGCAATTTCGGATCGCGTATCGAGCGCGGTCTGGCCGCGCAGGCGGGATGCAGGAAAGCGATCCGCGAGCATTTTGCGCAGCGTCGCGACCATCTGCCCAAGTTCGGGCGAGGGATTGAGATCAATGCTCATTTCACCGCTCCGCGCGGCAAGCCGAGAATGCGCTCGCCGATGATGTTACGCTGGATTTCGGACGTGCCGCCGGCGATGGTCTCGCTATAGGATTCAAAATAATCGTGAATCCACAGGGCATTCAGCGTGCGGTCCATATTCGCCGGGCCCAGAATATCCATGGCAATGCGATGGATGCGCTGCGAGAGTTCGGCGAAATACAGCCGGACGACAGAGCCTTCAAAGACCGAGTCAGGTGTACGGAACAGCGTCTGGTAGGTCAGGGCCCGCAACGCGGCGGCCTCGGCGCGAGCGATGGCAAGTTCGTGCATAAGTTGCGGATCGGCCGAGGCTAATCCAGAGACCTGCGCCATATTCAGCAGGAGTTCAATTTTTCGAGAGAGTTCCAGCTGCAGTCCCGTCGCCGCTGTGCTGCGTTCGAAGCCCAGTGTGGTCATCGCGACGTTCCAGCCATCATTGACCGCGCCGACAACACTCGAAATCGGAATGCGCACGTCATCGTAGAAAACTTCTGCGAAATGCTTCGCACCGGCCATGTTCTGGATCGGACGGACTGTAATGCCAGGCGCCTTCATATCGCAGATGACCCAGCTCAGGCCCTTATGGCGTTTTGAATTTGGGTCCGTGCGGATCAGCAACTCCTGGTAGTCGGCAATGTCGGCCCAGCTCGACCATATCTTCTGACCATTGACAATCAGATAATCGGCCTCGACGCGTCCGAAAGTACGCAGGCTGGCAAGGTCAGAACCTGAATTTGGCTCGGAAAATCCCTGGCACCACAGCACCTCGCCAGAAAGGATTTTCGGCAGGTGAAAGGACTTCTGCTCTTCCGAGCCAACAGCGATCAGCGTCGGCCCAGCGTGATTGAGTGAGACGAAAGTTGGATCGATAGGCGTCGGCGCGCCAGCCGCGACATATTCCTCATACCAGATCATCTGCCGCTCGAAGGACAGGCCGCGCCCGCCATACTCGGCCGGCCAGGAAATGCCTGACCAGCCCGCCTTATGGCGCCGGCGCAGCCAGTTCAGCGCGAAGTCGCGCGAGGCCTGGCCGCTATGGGGAGGATGCCCATCCGGCACATTGGTGCGCAACCACTCCCGCGCCGCGAGCCGAAATTCTGTATCCTGTGAAGAGAAGTCGAACTGCACTGCCACCGTCTCCAGGCTGGTATAGCGGTATCTCCCTGAGAGACCGCGCCAGCTTTGTTTCCCATGGGGATTGCTATCGTCCATATAATGGGACGTGTATTTGCGCCTCCGATAGGGGCCGTCACTCTCCATATGTTGACTTAGGTGCGTGCTTGGATCAACTCTCTTGGCAGACACGGATCGATGATCCTGTATCGTGTCGCACAATATGGGACGCTTTGGCGCATCATGGCGTGGCATCATGCCGTCATCGCCGGGGTGCTGGGATGGCGTTCGGAGGATGACGTGAAGGCGGCCATCATCACTGAAATCGACAGCGGAATTGGGCAGGCCAGCGCTCTCCGTCTCGCGCGCGAAGGATTCCGCATTCTGGGTCTCAGCGCTTCAGCGCCGGCCGTGGCGCGGTTCACGGCGCTAATGCCGGATGCGTGTGCGCTCTGCCTCGACCTCACCTCTGTGGATGCACCGTCCAAATCGATCGCCGCCGCCATGGATGCGTTCGGACGGCTTGATGCCATCGTGAATATTGCCGTGGCATCCGGGGGAGATGATCTACTTGGGACAACCGATCGCGACCTGGATGATCTCATTGCCCAGCTTGTGCGTGCGCCTTTCCGTATGGTCCGCGAGGCGCTGCCGGTGCTGCAGTCGGGCAGCGCCATTGTCAATGTGATCTCCCCCCTGGCCGTCGTTGGCGGTGCCGACCATGGTGCGAGTGGCATCATGCATGCGGCCCTGGTCG
>CANJOG010000316.1 GCA_947475475.1 Acetobacteraceae bacterium | reverse complement strand
TTGGCGGACTGATCTCCTCGCACCGCGCGCTTGGCGTCACGCTCGCGCTCGCCATTGTCGCGATTGCCGGTATTCCGCCTTTTGGCCTGTTCGCCAGCGAATTTCTCGTCGTTGGCCAGACAATCCGGCATGAACCCTGGCTGGCCGTGCCTCTCGGCATCGGGCTCGTTGTCAGCATCTGGGCGCTGTTCATGCGCCTGCAATCGCTCTGCCTCGGTGATCGCACGCCCGATATCGGCCCAGCACCCAGCCTCGCCGCGCTGATCCCGACCTGGCTGCATCTGGCGATTGTGCTGGTGCTCGGTGTGGCGATGCCGGGCGCGGTATTTGCGTGGATGCAGCGGGCGGCGGGGGTTTTGCTGTGAGCGCGTCCGACTTTATCCGCTCCGGGGTCGTGATCGAGGCGCAGCCTTTTCCGCGCTACGTGCTGGAGCCCGCAGCCTGGGCCGAAATGGCCGCGCGCCTGCCGGGCCAGCCGACACTCACCCTGACCGCACTCTGGGCCGACACCACGCACATCCACGCGCTGTTCACCGATGAGGCGGAAGGCGACGTGCTTACCGCCTCCGTGCCTGTCGCGGATGGCAGCTACACCGCTCTCTCCCCCGCCCGCCCCGCCGCCGCCTGGTTCGAGCGCATGATCGACGATCTCTGGGGCCATACCGCACAAGGCGGGACCGATGCCCGGCGCTGGATCGATCATGGGCGCTGGGGCATCGCGCATCCGATGGCGCCCAAGCCGGAGCCCGCCGGCGGTGCGCCGGAGCCGCCGGAATTCCTGCCGGTCGAAGGCGATGATCTGCACCAGATTCCGATCGGGCCCATCCATGCCGGCATCATCGAGCCCGGACATTTCCGCTTTACCGCAGCGGGCGAAACCGTCGCGCGCATGGAAGTGCGGCTCGGCTACACGCATAAGGGCACGCTGCTGCTGATGCGTGGCAAATCCCCGCGCATTGCCGCACGCTTTGCCGCCCGCCTCTCCGGCGATGCCACTGTCGCCCATTCCATCGCCTTCGCGCGCGCCGCTGAATTCGCCAGCAACACCGAGGCGCCGCCGCGCGCGGTGATGTTGCGCGCTGTCATGGCAGAGATTGAGCGCATCGCCAATCATCTCGGCGATCTCGGCGCAGTCTGCAACGATGCCGCTTTCGCCTTTGCGCTGGCCCGCTTCGGCCTGCACCGCGAACAGATGCTGCGCGCCGCATCCGCGCTGTTCGGCCACCGGCTGATGATGGATTGCGTCATCCCCGGCGGCGTCGCTGTCGATCTCGATCCGGCGGGATTGCCCGTGCTGCATACTGCACTGGACGCAATGATGAAGGAAATGCCGAGCCTGACACGCATCTATGACGATTATGCCAGCCTGATGGACCGCGTGGTCGGCACTGGCCGGGTCTCGCGCGCGCTGGTCGATAGCTTCGCCACGGGCGGCTATATCGCCCGCGCCTCCGGCCGCCGCGTCGATGCGCGCGCCTTCCCCTCCTACCCGCCCTATGACGCGCTTGGCGTGTTGGCGCCGACGCGCGAGGATGGCGATGTCGATGCCCGCCTGCGCATCCGGCTCGACGAGATTGGCGATTCTGTCAGGATCATTCGCACCGTGCTGGCCAATCTGCCGGACGGGCCGCTTACCGTCGCCCTGCTGCAAACGAGTGGCGAAGGCTTCGGCTGGGCGGAATCCTTCCGCGGCGATGTCTGGCACTGGATGCGGCTGGATGGCGGACTGATTGCCAGCGCCTTCATGCGCGACCCGAGCTGGCTGCAATGGCCACTGCTGGAATCCGCTGTACTGGGCAATATCGTTGGCGACTTCCCGCTGATCAACAAGAGCTTCAACTGCTCCTATTCGGGGGTGGATCTCTGATGGTCTGGAAACGCTTCGCCAAGAATCTGCGCGACGGCCCGATTGCCGAAAAGCCGCGCCCCATCGAGGGCGATGCACTCCGCGACGGCATCGCCCGGCTGGAATCCGCCGCCCGCACCAGGCTCGGCCGCAGCCTGGCGCTGCGCCATATGGATGCCGGCAGCTGCAATGGCTGCGAGCTGGAACTGCACGCACTGTCCAACGTGTTCTACGATCTCGAACGCTTCGGCCTGCATTTTGTCGCCAGCCCCCGCCATGCCGATGTGCTGATGGTGACCGGCCCGCTGACGCGCAATCTGACGGAAGCCCTCACCCGCACGGTGGAGGCGACGCCCGATCCGAAATGGATTGTCGCTGTCGGCGACTGCCCGATTGACGGCGGCGTGTTCAAGGGCAGCTACGCGGTGGGGCAAACGCCGGTGCGATTCGATTTGTCGATCCGGGGCTGTCCGCCCACGCCGGTGCAGATTCTCGAAGGCCTGCGCATGTTGATCGAGGCGAACGCGTAAATCACACCGCCTGACGATACTTCTCCGGCACCTCAATCCGGAAAAACCGCGCCGCATTCAGGCCAAGAATCTTCTCCCGCGCCGTCTCGCTCAGCTTGCCGAAAAAGCGTTCCACCGCCTCGCCGGAATGTGGCCAAGTGCCTTCATGATGCGGGTAGTCATTCGCCCACATCAGATTATCCACCAGCCCATATTCCTCAACGAGCGCGAAGGCCGAACGGTCTTCCGTCACCGAACACGCGCCGTTAGTGCGGAAATACACACTCGGCATTTCGCGCAGTTTCGGCCGCTGCCACATGTGATGCTTGAGATAGGCCTCATCCATCATATCCAGCAGCCAGGGCAAGAACCCCGCATTGGCCTCGATGATCGAGAAACGCAATTTCGGGAAGCGCTCGATCACGCCGGACGCGCAGAGTGCCACCACCGGCTCCATCGTCGGTGCCGCCGCGTTCACAACGAAATTCATCACCGCTGCCCCGGCGCCACGCGCGGTGCGGGGGTCCTTGCCCGAGGCGATGTGAAACGCGATGGCCATATCCGCATCCTGCAGCGCCGCCCAGATCGGATCGTAATCCGGATGCGTGTAGGTCGGGCGCTTGGAGTTGCTCTCCGGCCCCCAGATCGGCTTGGACGGTAGAAACGCCACCTTGTAGCCAAGCGCCGCAGTCCGCTGGATTTCTGCGACCGCCAAATCGACATCACCGGTGCCAATACAGGCGGTGGGAATGCACCGTGCCAGTTCCGGACGGCAATATTCCATCGCCCAGTCATTCCAGACCCGGCATTGCGCCATGACGAATTCCGGATCGGTCGAGGAGAACATCAGCAGGCCCGGCCCATTCGGATAGATCAGCTCGGCATCCACCCCGTCCATTTCCTGCGCGGCGAGACGCTCGGCCATCGAGGTTTCGGTGCCGGACAGCGGCGAGGCGGCGGCACCAATCGCATTGCGCAGCAAGTCCTCGCCGAAATACTCAAGCTCCGGCAGAGGCGAAGGCGAGAGGCCCTCCTGCACGATCATCTTGCGGCCCTTGATGATCTCGATCCGCGCCAGCCGGTCTACAAAACGCCGCTCGATCCGCTCGGCAAACAAGGTACGCGGCGGGGTCAGGTGATTATCCACCGAGAGCATGAAATACTTGCCGCGTGGATCGCCAGGGCGGGCGGATTTCGCCCAGCCGGCGGAGCCGGGCGTGGCCAGACGCCAGCGATTTTCCTCGTTGACCTCGATCGCCGATCCCACGACCTTCACGCCCGCATGTCCCATGAGAACACCCCTTCTTGGCGGCCTATCCTGCCCGCGGCATCAGGCTAACATGCAAGGCGCGGCAGCGGCAAAAAG
>CANJOG010000315.1 GCA_947475475.1 Acetobacteraceae bacterium | reverse complement strand
GCGGATCGCGCGGCATCTGGTGGAGCGGCGGATTCCGGCGAGCGTGTTCGTGACCGGACTGTGGCTGCGGCAGAATCCGGCCGGGCTGGACTTTCTGCTGGCGAATCGTGATGTGTTCGGAATCGAGAATCATGGCGCGCTGCATGTGCCGCCGGTGCTTGGCCCGCGGCCGATCTTTGGCATTGCTCCGGCGGGCGATCTGGATGCCGTGCGGCGCGAAGTCGCGCGCGGTGGCGAGGCGGTGACGCAAGCCACAGGGACGGCGCCGCGCTGGTATCGCGGGGCGACGGGATTCTACAGCGCCGCGGCGCTCGACGAGATCAGGCGGATGGGATTTGCCGTGGCGGGCTATAGTTTTTCCGCCGATGCGGGGGCGTCGCTCCCAGCGTCGGGTGTGGCGGCACGGGTGCGGGCGGCGCGGGATGGCGATGTGCTGATCGCGCATGTGAATCACCCCGAACGCCCGAGCGGCGCCGGGCTGGTGGCCGGGCTTGATGAGCTTGCCGAGAAGGGCGTGCGTTTCGCCCGGCTGGATGGGCTTGGTGAGGCGGATTTTGCCTATCGCTAGCCGCGGCCTCAGACGCTCGCGGGCATCAACGCAAGGTAATGGCTGAGATCGGGCGTGACGCCGTCGGGGTCCTTGGCGGCCTCATCGATGCGGCGCAGGCGGATGGCGGCATCGGCATGCGGCAAAGCGGCGAAGGCTGCGGCTTCGGCCTCGGACATTGGCCCACCCTGGAGTTTCAGGCTGAGCACCGAGTCATCAGAGAGCTTGGCGGCGTAATCGGATTCGGTCGCGACCAGATAACGCTTGGCGGCGACATGCAGGCGCACCGGCTCGCTCACGGCTGGGCCGAAGCGGTTTGCAAGCCAGGCAGCACCGATATTCTCGTGCCCGTCATCGATACCCTCGGCGGCGGGGCTTTCGCCGAGAGTGTGTAGCATATGGCCAACATCGTGCAGCAGGGCGGCGAGGATGAAGTCCGGGCTTTCGCCGGCGCGCTCCGCGAGCAGGGCGGATTGCAGCGCGTGCTGGCGCTGATTGACCAGCGTCAGGCCGTAGCGCCCCTCGGCCAGTTCGTCGATCAGACGGCGCAGGTCGTGTTCGGTGCTCATAGGCGCAGTCTATCCGCCTGCCTGCCGCCTTGGCAGCATGCGGGGCGTGACAAATCGATGACGCTTCGCGTGGCTACATCGCCAGCGCCGGCAGGAAGGTTGCAATGCCGGGGATCAGGCAAATCAGCACCACGGCGGCCAGCATCAGCAGGATGAAGGGCATGATGCCGAAGATGATGTCGTGGAGCGAAATATCCGGCGCGATCGACTTGATGACGAAGATGTTCAGCCCCACCGGTGGATGAATCAGCCCCATCTCCATGACGATGGTCATCAGCACGCCGAACCAGATCAGGTCGAATCCGGCCGCCTTGAGCGGCGGCAGCACCACCGGGGAGATCATCAGGATGATGGAGACTGGCGGCAGGAAGAAGCCGAGGATGACAACAAGAAACAGGATTCCGGTGAGCAGCCACCATTTCGCCAGATGCAGCCCGACCAGCCAGTTGGCGACGGATTGGGTGATGTGGAGATAGCTCATCACATAGGAAAACAGCAGCGACATGCCGATGATGAACATCAGCATGGTGCTCTCGCGCAGTGTGGCGGAGAGGATAGGTTGCAGGTCCCGCGGGCGCCAGATGCGGTAGATGGCGGCGACCAGCAGCAGTGCCAGGATGGCGCCGAGCCCGGCGGTCTCCGACGGTGTGGCATAGCCGCCATAGAGCGCGATCATCACGCCGATCAGCAGGATCACGAAGGGCAGGGTGCGCGGCATGGCGGCGAGTTTTTCGCGCATGGAAAAACTGGCGAGCGGGGTGTGGAGCGTGCCGGTTTTTGCGTGAGCAGCGGCCGCATGTCGGGATTCGAGGCTAAACTTGATGACCGCGTAGGTGGCGAACAGCACCACCAGCAGCAGGCCGGGGCCAATACCCGCGAGGAACAGCCTCCCGAGCGATTGCTGGGCCGCGACGGCATAGAGGATCATGGTGATCGACGGCGGCAGCAAAATACCGAGTGTGCCGCCCGCGGCGATGATCCCGGCAGCCAGGCCTGGCGAATAGCCGTGCTTGCGCATTTCGGGAATACCGGCGCTGCCGATGGCCGAGCAGGTCGCCGGGCTCGATCCGGCCATCGCGGCGAAGAGCGCGCAGGCGAAGACATTGGCGATGCCGAGCCCACCGGGGATGCGGCCGAGCCAGACATGCAAAGCGGAATACAGATCCTGCCCGGCGCGCGAGCGGCCGATCGCGGCACCCTTGAGAATGAAAAGCGGGATCGAGAGCAAGGTGATGCTCGCCATTTCCTCATAGACATTTTGCGTGACGGTATCGAGCGAGGCCGCCGGCATGAAGAAGAACATGAACACCACGGCTGTCGCGCCGAGGGCAAAGGCGATGGGTACGCCGATGAACATCATCAGCAGCGTAAGCGCGCCGTAGCCGACGCCGATCAATGTCTCAGACATGATGGGTGCGCTCCTTGCCACCGAGCGCGCGCAAGGAGTCCGCGCATTGCAGCGCCAGTTGCAGGCAGAGCAGCGTCATGCCGGCCGACATCAGCACATAGGGAATCGCCAGTGGCGGCTCGAAGGACGAGGCGAGGCGGTAATCCTCCTCCCAGGCTTCGTGGGTGAGCGTCCAGGATTTCCAGGCGAAGAAGGCGCAGAAGATCAGGGAGATCAGGCGCACGAGCAGGATACGCGCGCGATTCACGCGGTCCGGCAGCAGTCCGGTCAGCGTCTCGATCGCGACATGGCCGTTGGTGGACTGGACATAGGCGCTGGAGAGAAAGACAGCGCCAATCAGGCAGAAAACGGCAATCTGGTCCTGCCAGTCCGTCGGCGTGCCGAAATAGTGGCGCGAGATGACGCTATGGGTCAGCACCAGCGATGCCGCGACCAGAGCGAGCATGCCGAGAATGGTCATGACCCGGTTGATTGCCGCCATCGCGCGGCCAAGCATGCCATGCGGCGGGGGCTCCGCCGGGGCGGAGAGTTCCGAATGGGCCATGGTGGAAGACGCTCAGAGCAGCTTTTCGGCGGCGGCAAGCAGTTTGGCGCAATTCTCGTTGCGGGCGCCGTAATCCTTCCATGCCGCTTCGCGCGCGAGCGTCTGCCATTTCGTCACGGTGGGTTCGTCAAGTTCATAGACCTTGGCGCCGGCTTTGGCGTAGACTGCGGATGCCAGCTTGTCGTCGGCCTGGGCGGCATCGATGGCGAATTGCTCGAGTGCGCCGCCGACCTGCATCACCGCGTCCTGCTGCTCCTTGGTCAGCGAGGTGAAGATCTGCTTGGACATCATCAGCGGTTCGAACATGAACCAGTAGGCGAATTTCTCGCCGGAGGTGAAATGCTTGGCCAGCTCTTCAAGCTTGAAGGAGATGAAGCTGGTGGACGAGGTCATGGCACCGTCCATGGCACCGGTCTGCATGGCGGCGTAGATTTCATCCGATGGCAGGGAGAGTACCGAGGCGCCTGCGGCTTTGAGCATCAGATCCATCTCGCGGCTGCCGCCACGGATTTTCATGCCCTTGGCATCCTCGGGGCCGACCAGCGGACGCGCGCGGCTGGCAACGCCGCCCGCCTGCCAGATCCAGCTGACGACAACAATGCCTTTGTCATCAAGAACCTTGGTGAGAAGCTGGCCGACTTCGGCGGTCTTCCATTTC
>CANJOG010000314.1 GCA_947475475.1 Acetobacteraceae bacterium | reverse complement strand
CAGCACGTTGTACTCGGTCGAGTTGGCCGGCGTCGCCGAAAGCGCCGTGGAGCCCAGCAATAATCCGGCAAGACCGCTCAATAATTTCCGCTTCATGGACTTTTCCTCGATTTTGGTTGGTTTGTCGCGACGGATCATTTGACTTGATCGTAAGTCTATCGCCGCACGGCCACCCCGTCCACCCGGCGCCAAAAAAGCAAAACGGGCGACCCGATCACCGGCCCGCCCGCTTGCAACACTCCAATCAGACCCTGCTCAGGAAGCGAGAGCTGACTCCACACGCGAAATCAGCTCAGAACTGTCCGGCGCCACATCCGGCGCAATCCGCGCCACCACCTTGCCAGAGCGATCGACGAGGAACTTCTCGAAGTTCCACATCACATCCTGCTCGGTCGGCGCGGCCAGACCCTTGCTGTCGAGAATCTTCTTCAGATTGCCATCACCTGACACATCGCGCGACGGGCGCTCGGAAATCAGCTGCTTATAGAGCGCATGCTTGCCATCGCCCTTCACCGTGATCTTCGAGAACATCGGGAATTTCACGCCATAGGTGGCAGAACAGAAATCCGCGATCTCCGCTTCCGTCCCCGGCTCCTGGCCGGCGAAATCATTGGCCGGAAAACCGAGAACCGCGAGCCCCTTGGCCGCATAATCCTCATGCAGCTTTTCCAGACCCTCATACTGCTTCGTCAGGCCACATTTGGACGCGACATTGACGATCAGCATCACCTTGCCCGCATAATCGCGCAGCGTGGCATCCGAACCGTCAATCTTCTTGACGGGAATATCATAGACGGTACCAGCCATTTTCAGTCCACCCCTTGTGGTTATCGGCCCGTTGCGGGCCTGATTTCAGTAAAGCCCAGTCAAATTCACGCAGCGTCAAGAAAATCCCGCACCACCTTGATCGTAGGTGCATCCAGCAGCGCCGGCGCATGGCCGCAATCCGGCACAGTATGCACCATGGCCCCGGATTGCCGCATCCGCTCCAGCGTCTCCGGCAAGAGCAAATCGCTATCCACCCCGCGCAATGCAAGCACCGGCAGGTGAATTTGCTCCCACAGCGCCCACATATCCGCATCCGGCGGCGCCGGACCGCGGAACGCCTCGGCAATCGCCGGGTCGAAATGCATCGCAACCCGCCCATCCGGCAGCGCCCGCGACGAAATCTCGGCAAAATGCCGCCACTGCGCATCGGTCAATTTTCCGAACGGCGCATGGATGACGCGCACATGCGCCTCCAATGCCGCCAGATCGGCAAATTCCATATTCTTGCCAAGATATGCGCCAATCCGCCCGAGTGAAGCGGCCGGGATGAAGGGCCCCAGATCGTTCAGCACCATCTTGCGGATCGGATTGCCCGGCGTTGCCGCCGCCAGCATACCAATAATCCCGCCCATCGAGGTGCCGATCCAGTGAACTGGCCGCCCGATCGCCGCCAGAAGATGCGAAATCGCCTGCAAATAGCTGACCGGATTATAAAGCGCCGGTTGTGGCAGCCAGTCCGACTTGCCGCGCCCCGGCATATCCGGACAGATCACATAATAGCGTTCCGCCAGCGACGCCGCGATGGCATCGAAATCCCGCCCATTGCGCGAGAGCCCATGCACACACAGCACCGGCTCAGCCGCCGGATCACCCCAGGCGACATGCGCCATCGAGTAATACGCGCCATTCAGAATGAAGCGCGTGCTCCCCGCTTGCATCTGCGCCTGCATCGTCATGCGATAACCCCCCGCTCGCGCAACCCAGCCAGCGCCGCCTCATCAAGCCCCAGCCGGTCGCCCAATATCTCATCCGTATGCTGCCCGATATCCGGCGGCGGCAGCCGGAAATCCGGCGGCGTCTCCGAAAGCTTGAAGGGCGAGCCGAGCAAAGTCACTTCGCCCGCTTCCGGATGCGGCATCTTCATCACCATGCCGCGCGCCTGAACATGCGGATCGGCAAACACTTCGGACAGCCGGTTGATCGGCGCACCGCCAATCTTCCACTCCTCCAGCCGGTCCACCCACCAGGTCGTCGTATGGCGCCGCATGACAGGCTCCAGCACGGCAAGCAACGGCGCCCGATTGGCCACACGCTGCGCGTTGGTGGCAAAGCGCGGATCGGAAGCCAGCTCGCTCAGCCCGGTATTTTCGCAAAACCGCCGGAACATCGAATCATTGCCGACCGTGAGGAACATATGCCCATCCGCCGTGGCAAAGGGGCGGAACGGCACGATATTCGGATGATCATTGCCCAGCCGCTTGGGATCGATCCCGGTCGCCAGGTAGTTCATCCCCTGATTGGCCAGCATGGCAATCGAGGCATCGAGCAGCGAAATATCCACCTGCTGCCCCACCCCCGTCTCACGCCGGTGATGCAGCGCCGCCAGAATCCCGATCGCCGCATGCAACCCGGCAAACAGATCGCAGACCGAAATCCCCATCCGCATCGGCTCGCCATCCGCCGGCCCCGTCAGGCTCATCAGCCCGCTCATCGCCTGTACCAGCCCGTCATATCCCGGCCGCGACGCATAGGGCCCGGTCTGGCCAAATCCAGTGATCGAGCAGAACACCATGCCCGGATTGAACTTGCGCACATCCTCCCAGCCCAGGCCGTAGCGCGGCAGCGTGCCGGTCTTGAAATTCTCCACCAGAATATCGCTCTGCGCGATCAAAGCCCGCGCGATCTCCTGCCCTTCCGGCGTCGAGATATCCAGCGCCAGCGAGCGTTTGTTGCGATTGATTGCCATGTAATAGGCGGAGTGATGTGTCCCCGGCATCACCGGCGGCGCATAGGCGCGCGTATCGTCGCCCTCGCCCGGCTTTTCGATCTTGATGATCTCCGCACCAAGATCCCCCAGCATCTGGGTACAGCTCGGCCCGGCCAGCACACGGGTCAGATCGAACACCCGCAGGCCGCGCAGCGGGCCACTCGGTTGGGTCGCCTCAGTCATGTCTTACCCTCGGTCCTGTGCAGGCCAGTTCTGCCATCCCGCACCAGGAAAGCAAACCGGCCAACCATATCCCACTTTCACCGAACCCGGATTCCAGGCAGGCTCACCCCATGCGCCCCCGCCGCAAAAAGCGATCCTTCCGCCCGCTCGTCCGGCTCCTCAGCGGGCTGGTCTTCCTTGTCCTGCTCACCACCACCACGCTCGCCCTCCTGCTCTGGTCCTCTTTGCCCGGCCGCGCCCCCGATTCCGCCAGGCTCCCCGGCCTCTCCGGCCCGGTCGAAATCGCCTTCGACGCCAATGCCATCCCGCGCATCCAGGCCGCCACACTGACCGACGCCGCCACCGCGCTGGGCTGGCTGCACGCGCGAGAACGCCTGTTCCAGATGGAGTTGATGCGCCGCAACGCCTCCGGCCGTCTCGCCGAAATCGCCGGCCCGGTCGCACTTCGCCTCGACAAAACCATGCGCATCCTCGGCCTGCGCCACCGCGCCGTGCAGGACCTCGCCGCCCTGGACGCCGACACTCGCGCCCAGCTCGCCGCCTATGCGCGCGGCGTGAACGCCTATATCGCCGCAAGAGGGCGCTTCGCTGCTCCTGAATTTATCCTGCTCGGCACCCCCGAACCTTGGAGCGAGGTCGATAGCCTGCTCTGGGGCAAGACCATGCAGCTCTTTCTCTCGGCCAATTACCGCACCGAACTCGCCCGCCTGGCGCAATCCGACCGCTTCTCCCCAGCCCAGCTACTCGATTTCTGGCCGATCCGCCCCATTCCGGCCCCGAATGCCACGCT
>CANJOG010000313.1 GCA_947475475.1 Acetobacteraceae bacterium | reverse complement strand
ATAGCAATCGGAAGATAAGGGCGAGCCGGTCGAGCCGATCGAGCGCAGCGCCGAGAGATCGCCGCGCATGCGCGGCCGCACCTCGCTCTTGAGGCAGGAGGCATAGAAAGCTGCCCCGGCGCCGAAAGTGGTCACACCGGCTTCCGCGGCGAAGCTCCAAAGCGCGCCGAAATCCGGCCAGGACGGGCTACCGTCATAAATCGCGATGGTACTGCCACCGAGCAGGGCGGCGATCTGGCAATTCCACATCACCCAGCCGGTGGTGGAATACCAGTGAAACACGTCGCTCGGGCCAAGATCATTATGCAGGCCGAGAATGGCGGATTCCAGAATCATGCCGCCATGGCCGTGCACGATCGCCTTCGGCAGGCCGGTCGTACCGGACGAATAGAGTATCCAGAGCGGGTGATCGAACGCCACCGGCTCGGTGCCCAGCTCGCCGCCAGTGCGCGGAATATCGCCCCAGGCGGTGCGCTTGCCGTTGCTGGGCGCCATCGGTCCATCGCCCGGCAGTTCCACGATTTCACGCAGGCTTGGCAGGGCGTCGATGATCGTCTGCGCCTGCTCGGCGCGGTCCACATGCTTGCCGTTATAGGACGACGAGGTCTGGACGAAGAGGAAGCTCGGCTCGATCTGGCGGAACCGGTCCAGCACCGATTGCACACCCATATCCAGCGAACAGACCGACCAGATGGCGCCGAGGCTTGCGGTCGCCAGGAAGGCGATGATGGTCTCGGGCGTATTGGTGGCAAACGCGGCGACCCGGTCGCCCGGACGGATGCCGGCGCGGCGCAGATGTGCGGCGACGTCCGCCACTTTCTCGCGCAAGTCGCGCCAGGAAGTGCGCCGCAGCGCGCCTGTCTCCCCGCGTGAGAGAATGGCTGGCCGTGCCGCGGTCTCGTGGCGGAAAATCTGGTCCACATAGTTCAGCCGCGCGCCGGGGAACCACTGTGCACCGGGCATCTCACGCGCGCCCAGGACACGCTTCCAAGGCTGCGCGGCGATGAAGCCGGACCAGTCCCAGAGTGTGGCCCAGAACCCCTCTAGATCGCTCACGGACCACTGCCAAAGCGCGTCATAGGTGGCGAAGTCGCGTTCGCGCTCGGTTTTGAGCCAGCGCATGAACTGGCTGACGCGGGCGTGCTCGATGCGTGCGGCGGAGGGTTGCCAAAGGATGGGCGGAGGCGCGGCGTCGGTCATCGTGGGGCGCTCAAATGCCGTTCAGCAGCCGTCCCGCGATCTGGACGAAGGCCAATGAATGGAGGGGGGAGGTAAGCAGCGGTTCCATCTCCGCTCCGGTGGGCGGCATGGCAAAGACAATGTAGCCGATGCCGGCGCGGTGAAAGATGAAGTAGCGCGTGTATTTCGTCCCACGCGGATCGTTGCACGCGGCCACGACGGCGAGCACCAGCTTGCCATCCGCGACATCGACGCCGCCGCCGGCAACCAGCGGTACCGGGCAGGCACTATGTTCATCGCGCACCAGGCGCGCCGCCGCATCCAGCAGCGAGGGGGTGACCATGATGCCGACCACGCCCGTGCCGCTATCGGTGGACCAGACCACGCCGCGGCCCTTCAGGCTGTCTGGCTTTTCCACCGGCACGCGGACACGCCCATCGGTCATGCCCCCCTCGGTCATCAGGCCCGAGGCCAGCTTGCGCGCCACGGTCTCCATGCCGGCATTGGCGGGAATCGGTGCGAAGGCCGGTAGCGCCGCATTGCCGCGCGGCGGCAGGGTCTGGACCTTTTCCGCCGTGAGCCAGGCATCCACGCAGCGCGTCACCTCATCGATGATCGCCCCCTTGCCGGCCAGGTCAATCACCGCGACGTCATCGGGATAGGCGACGACCAGTTCCTTGCCGACACGGAAGGCATTGGGCACCGGCCCGTCCGGCGGCAGGATAATGGTCGAGACCTTGTCTGTGAGCGCCACGGCCCGCGTCTCCAGCGAGACAAGACGGTCGAAGGTCAGCTTGACCGGCGTTTCAGTTCCCGGCGTGAGCGTCAAATGCTCGGCGGCGAAGGAGAGGGAGAAGGCGCCGGTGCGCGTCAGGCCGAAAATGACCTCAAGATTGGCATTGACGCGCATCGAGGCCGTGCAATTGGTAAAGCCCGGCAGGTCGTCGCGCATCAGTGCCGCTATGCGCCAGCCATCACGGTCCCATTGCTTGATCACCTCGGCATGAGCGCCGGGGGCGGCAAAAACCGAGGCAAGCAGGACAAAGGCGGCGAGGGCGTGGAACAGGCGGCGCATGCTTCTCAGCCCATGGTCGAGATGCGGTCGGCTTCGATCCGGTAGATGACACGCTCTTCGCCGGGCTGGCGGAAGGGATAGACATCCTGGCCGAGATATTTCTTGGCCATGGCGTTGACGTGCTCATCCGCACCGTCCTGGGTGATCTCCACCACGCGGCCGCGCACTTCGAGATAGCGGTAGGGGTTCTCGGGATCGCTGAGCGAAAGGGCCACGCGCGGGTCGCGGCGGATATTGCGGTCCTTCATGCGGCCCAGCGCCGAATTGACCACGAAATACGTGCCGTCAAAGTCGATCCAGACCGGGGTCACCTGCGGCGAACCGTCCGCCATCAGCGTCACGAAGCTGGCGAAGATGTTCTTCTTCAGCAGGTCAAGATAGGCATCGGGGATGGTGGCGGACATGGCATGGCCTTCGATTTGAGAAGGCCCATACTAGCACGCAGTTGCAGCAAAGTCAGCTTCCCCACGGCGGGCGAAGGGGCTGTCCTGACCGTCCGGAGACGGCCAGGACATGCCTGGGAACAGGCACGGGATCAGGCGCGGGAGAGATACTTGTCCAGCGTCTGGTGGAAGTGGCGGATACGGATTTCGGCGTAGCTGCCCAGATGGACGTTGCGAGTGCCCGAGGCGATCAGCCCCTCTTGCACGAAGGGGAGATTGGCGACGTCCTGGTCGATCACCGGGCCAAGCACCGGCATTTCCTTGGCATCCGCCCAGATCTGCTCGTCGGTCAGCCAATGGATATCCACGGGCTTCGGACGCGGCTTGCCTTCCTTGCAGCGCTTGAGGATCATCACTTCCATGATGCAGGAATTGACGTCCAAGCCGTTCGGCCGCCAGCGATAGACGATATTCGGCGCGAAGCCGCCCCAGGGGGCGAAGTTCGGGAAGACGTTATAGACGAAAGCATCCAGCACCTCGGCATCGGCGACATCGCTGTAATCGCCGCCGAAAGCCTTCTGGAAGGACTCACGGCCGACATCGCCGAGCGTTGCGCGCGCATTGCCCGCATTGGCCGGCGCTTTGGTCGAATCCTGGCCCCAGAGGGCGAGCATGCCACGTACCACATCGCCCGAAGACGGCGGGTTGGCAGCCAGATGCGGGCTGGAGGCGCCAAAGGCGGCGAGGTTGCGATTCACGTGATCGCCATAGAAATCATACTGCGCATTGGCGTCCGAGAAGACCGGCAGGATCTGCGGATGCGTGGCGATGACGTGGTAGGATTCCATGAAGGCTTCCTGCACGGCTTTCCAGTTAGCCTTGATGACCTTCGCCACATGCACCGCCTTGTAGCAATCCTCCAGCTTCCAGCGGGTGAAATGCTCCGGCACCACGCTGAGATATTCCTCAAGCGGGATCGCATCGGGGTCGAAATTGACGAACACGAAGCCGCCCCAGGTGCCGATCTTCACTTCCGGCAATTGCAGGTCGGCATCGCTGAGATGCTTGAAATCCCAGCGGCAGGGCACCGACTT
>CANJOG010000312.1 GCA_947475475.1 Acetobacteraceae bacterium | reverse complement strand
GCCGAGGATATTTCCGCCGCGGCAATGGCGCAGGGCATCGACTGGCGCTGGGAGAATTTCGCTGACTATCTCGGCGTGCTCGACACACTTCCCAAAGGCATCAACCACGCCTGCTATATCGGCCATTCTGCACTCCGCACCTGGGCGATGGGGGAGCGCGCCTTCGAGAAATCCGCCAGCGATGACGACCTCGGCGTCATGACCGGCGAACTCCGCAATGCGCTGGCTGCCGGCGCGATCGGCTTTTCCACGTCGCGCACCAATAATCACGAAACCTCCGATGATCGCCCGGTGGCTTCTCGCCTCGCCGATTGGAGCGAGGTCGAGGCACTCGTCTGCGCCATGGGTGCGGCCGGCAACGGCGTGTTCGAACTCGCCATGGAGGCGGAATCGCGCAGCCCCGATCCGGCGATCCGTCGCGAGGCGCTGGGCCGGCTCAGCGATCTGGCGGTGAAAAGCGGTGTCACCACCACCTTCGGCACCGTGCCCGGCGTCATCACCGATCCGGAAATCTGGCGCGATTACCTGAGGACTTTCGATTCCACCGCGCAGCGCGGCGGCACCATGGTCGGCCAGAGCCATTCGCGCGACGTCACTGTGCTGCTCTCCTTCAAGACCATCCTGCCCTTCGACAAGCTGCCGGTCTGGCGCGAATTCCGCACCCAGCCGCTCGACGTGCAGAAGGCCCAGCTCCGCGATCCCGCCATCCGCGCACGCCTCGAAGACATCGCCCGCACCGGCCCCTATGGCCGCGCCATCGGCACGGAGGCGCGCAAGCCGAACTGGAAGGCGATCCATTATTTCGACACGCCCATTCCGCCGCACCGGACCATTGCCGCCATGGCGGCAGAGCGCGGCGCCGATCCGGTCACCCTGATGATCGACCTCGCGCTGGAGAGCGATTTCAACTGCTTCTTCCAGCAAGTCATCGTCGGCGAGGATCTCGACGGTCTGCTGGAAATCATGCGCCATCCACGCACCATCATGACTTTCTCGGATACTGGCGCGCATGTCGGCCAGATTTCCGACTGCTCCATCCAGACCCATCTGCTCGCCTTCTGGGTGCGCCAGAGACAGGCCTTCACGCTGGAAGAGGCGGTGCGCATGATCACACTCGCCCCCGCGCGGGTATGGAACTTCGCCGATCGCGGCATGATCCGCGAAGGCATGGTCGCCGATCTCAATGTGATCGACCCGGACCGCATCGCGCCCCGCATGCCCGAACTGGTGCACGACCTGCCTGGCGGCGCCCGGCGGCTGATCCAGCGCGCCGATGGCATTGCCGCGACCGTGGTGGCCGGCCAGATCCTGATGCGGCATGGCGAGCATACCGGCGCCCTGCCCGGCCAATTGTTGCGGGGCCGCGTTCGCCACTGAGCGCACCTCTCAATAGGGGCTAACATAACTTGGCCCGCGCCTTGCTTGCCACCTGCCGCCATGCAGACCGAGCACGTCGAAACTATCCTGTTGGTCGGCGACGACTTTCACGCCGCACCAGAATTCCCCCTGCTGCGCCCCGAACCCGGCGCAAGCTGGGCGGATGCAGCGCGGGCCTGTCGCCCCTCCACCGTGTTGGCGCATCTGCACCAGCCCCGGCTGGAGGCACTGGACCAGTTGCGGGACATGATCGGCACCCATCCCTGCCCGGTGCTGGTCCTGGTTGATCACGACCTGCCTGGCTTTGCCGATGAGGCGGTGCAGGCCGGCGCCTCCTCCTATCTCGCCGAAGCGCGGGAATCCGGGGAAATTCGCTCCGCCCTGCGGGCCGCCGGCGCGCTCTGGCGCCGCCATTCCGCTCTGGAGGAGCAACTCCGCAGCGCCGAGAAAAAGCTGAATGAACGCGCCGTGATCGAACGCGCCAAGGCCGCGCTGATCCGCCGCCACCGCTTCTCCGAGCCCGAGGCCTATCGCTGGCTGCAACGCCGGGCGATGTCGCAAGGACGGCGGATTGCCGATCTCGCCGCCGAATTGCTCGCCAGCACGCCAGAGCGGGCGCCCCAATAGGCTAATTTTTAGCCAATTCTGTATGATGCGTATTTTATGTGCATTTAATTTGTCCAACACCACCCATCTGCATGTTTTATAATCTCTAATCCTCCCGCGGCCCCTTCCTGACCTCAGAATCCGGCTTTCGGCTCTGGCACATGGGTTGCTCATACCCCACCAGCTAGGCTCATCGCCCGGCCCCGTCTTCCATCAGGAAGGCACCGAAGCGGGGCACCCGCCCCGTCCCGTCCACCGCGGGCCAGCGACGGCCCGCACCGAGAGCCGCAAGGCCCGCGAGGTTACCTATGACGTCCGGCCTTCCCACACCCGCCCCGGCCTCCCGCCGCCTTCACAGGCTCCGCCAGCGCCTCGCCCGGCAGCTGCGGCATCTGATCGCCGCCCTGCTCCCGTCCGCACAGGAGTCGCTGATCCTCCCCCCTTACGCGCTGCGGCTCCGGCTCATCCCCCAGCCGGCCCGCCGTTCCACGCGCCATCGCTGACCCGCCTGCCAGCATGAAGAACCCCACCCAAGCTCAAAGGCGTCTCGTCCTGGTCGGTAACGGCATGGCCGGGATGCGCACCATCGAGGAAATCCTCGCCCGTGCGCCGGATGCGTTCACCATCACCGTCTTCGGCGCCGAACCGCACGGCAATTACAACCGAATCATGCTGTCGCCGTTACTGGCAGGTGAGAAGTCCTTCAGCGACATTATGATCAATGACCGCGACTGGTATGAAGCGCGCGGCATCGAGCTGATTGCCGGCGAAGAGGCCGTCGCCATCGACCGCGATGCCCGCATCGTGCGCGGCGCGCGGGGAACGGAACGCACCTACGACATTCTCCTGCTGGCAACGGGATCGAACCCGGTCGTTCTGCCCCTTTCTGGCGCCACACTGCCCGGCGTCATCACCTTCCGCGATCACGCAGATGTGCAGACCATGCAGGCGGCAGCATCCAAAGGCGGCCGCGCCATCGTCATCGGCGGCGGTCTGCTCGGCCTGGAAGCGGCGCACGGCCTGCGCCGCAACGGCATGGATGTCACCGTGCTGCATCTGATGCCCACGCTGATGGAACGCCAGCTCGATGCCGCCGCCGCCGGATTGTTGCGCGCGGCACTCGAAGATCGTGGCATCGATATCGTGACTGGCGCGAACACGCAGGAAATTCTCGGCGAGGATTGCGTGCAGGGCGTGCGGCTGGCCGATGGGCGCATCATCGAGGCCAGTCTTGTCGTGATGACGCTGGGCATCCGGCCTAACACAGCGCTGGCGAAATCGGCAGGCCTCACCGTGAAACGCGGCATCGTTGTCGATACCGGGCTGGCAACTGAAGACCCCGCCATTTTCGCCATCGGCGAATGTATCGAGCTGAATGGCGAATGTTTTGGCCTGGTCGCGCCGATCTGGGAACAGGCCAAGATTTGCGCCGGCCGCATCACCGGGCAGGACAACGGCGAGTATCGCAGCAGCGCCTCGGGCACGCGGCTGAAAGTCACCGGCATTGACATGTTCTCTGCCGGAAATTTCCTCGGCGACGAAATCACCGAGGATGTGATTTTCCGCGACGCTGCGCGCGGCATCTACAAGCGCATCGTGCTGCGCGGCAATCGCGTCGAGGGCGTTGTGCTCTATGGCGATGCGCAGGACGGCCCCTGGTATCTCGATTTGCTCACATCCGGCACGGATGTCGCATCCATACGCGATGGGCTGATCTTCGGCCCGGCATTTGCGGGCGATCACTCCATGGCTC
>CANJOG010000311.1 GCA_947475475.1 Acetobacteraceae bacterium | reverse complement strand
TCACCTCCCCTCGGCCGCCGAGCGCGGCTCATAACTGGTGAAATCGACCAGCGTGCCGAGCATTTGCAAATAAGCGACCAGAGCGTCCATTTCGGTGAGCCGCTTGGGATTGCCGTCGAAATCGCGCGCCTGGGCTTTCTTGCCGTAGTGCGCGATCAGATCCTTGGCGTCGCCTTGGCCCGCCTGAGCCTGAAGATCGCGCCGGGCATTGGCGATCATTTCCTTGCTGTAGGGCACACCGGCACGGGCATTGGCGGTGAGCTTTGCGCCGATATTGTCGGCCACGAGATCGGTGTTGGCGAGAAAGCCATAGCCCGGCATGACCGAAGTCGGCACCAGGCTTCTGGGATCGATCAGATGCTGCACATGCCATTCGTCCGAATAGCGCTCGCCGACGCGGGCGATGTCGGGACCGGTGCGCTTGGAGCCCCATTGGAAGGGATGGTCGTACATCGACTCGGCGGCCAGGCTGTAATGGCCGTAGCGTTCGACCTCATCGCGCAGGGGGCGGATCATCTGGCTATGACAGACATAGCAGCCCTCGCGAATATAGATGTCGCGCCCGGCCAGCTCCAAGGGCGTATAGGGCCGCATGCCCTCGACCTTCTCGATGGTGTTCTGCAAATAGAAAAGCGGCGCGATCTCGACAATGCCGCCAATCGAGACGACCAGCAGGCTGAGGACGAGAAGCAGCGTTGCGTTGCGCTCGATCGTGCCGTGGCTGAATTTGAATTTTGCCATGTTCCTATCCCCTCAGCCGGCCGGCTGGGCAGCGAGGCTTTTCGCTGGACGCTCGTCCATCGGGCGCTCCTCGCGGATTTCGCCGCGGACGGTCTTCCAGACATTGAATGCCATCAGCAGCGCGCCGGTGAGATAGAGGAGGCCGCCCAGCACACGGATCAGATAGAAGGGGTGCATGGCGGCGACCGTCTCGACGAAGGAATAGACCAGGAAGCCGAGCTGATCGTATTCGCGCCACATCAGGCCTTGCGTGATGCCGGCGACCCACATGGCGGCGGCGTAGAAGACGATGCCGATGGTGGCGAGCCAGAAATGCCAATTGACCAGGCGAAGGCTGTAGAGCCGCTCGCGGTTCCACAGTTTCGGCGTAAGGAAATAGACCGCACCGAAACTGATCATGCCAACCCAGCCGAGCGCGCCGGAATGGACGTGACCAATGGTCCAGTCGGTGTAATGGCTGAGCGAATTGACCTCCTTGATCGACATTACCGGACCTTCGAAGGTCGACATGCCGTAGAAGGCGATGGCGATGACCATCATGCGGATGATCGGATCGGTGCGCAGCTTGTCCCAGGCGCCCGACAGCGTCATCAAGCCGTTGATCATGCCGCCCCAGGACGGCATCCACAGCATGATGGAAAAGACCATGCCGAGGGTCTGCGCCCAATCGGGAAGGGCCGAATATTGCAAATGATGCGGCCCGGCCCAGATATAGAGAAAGATCAGCGACCAGAAATGGACGATGGAAAGCCGATAGGAATAGATCGGCCTATTGGCCTGTTTGGGCACGAAATAATACATCATGCCGAGAAAGCCGGCGGTTAGGAAAAAGCCGACGGCATTGTGGCCGTACCACCATTCGATCAGCGCATCCTGCACCCCGGCATAGAGTGGGTAGCTCTTGGAGCCCACGAGCGAGACCGGTATCGCCATGGCGTTGATGACATGGAGCAAGGCGACCGTGACGATGAAGCCCAGATAGAACCAGTTGGCGACATAAATATGCGGCTCCTTGCGCCTGGCCAGCGTCATCAGGAAGACCGCGAGATAGACCACCCAGACGATGGTCAGCCAGAGATCGACATACCATTCCGGCTCGGCATATTCCTTCGATTGGGTGATGCCCAAAAGATAGCCTGTCGCCGCCAGGACGATAAAGAGCTGATAGCCCCAGAAGACGAACCAGGAGGCATTGCCCAGCGCCAATCTGGCGCCGGTGGTGCGCTGCACGACATAAAAACTGGTGGCGATGAGCGCATTGCCGCCAAAGGCGAAGATGACGGCCGATGTGTGCAGCGGCCGCAGTCGGCCGAAATTCAGCCAGGGGCCAATATTGAGTTCCGGATAGGTCAATTGCAGGGCGATGACGACGCCCACGAGAAAGCCGGTGATTCCCCAAAAGACGGTGGCGATCACTCCGGCGCGAATGACATCGTCGCGAAAACCGGTTGCGGATTTTTGCGGGGCTTGCCGGGCGAGCGGCAGCGGCTCAAGCGTGCGCAGCCGCCAAACGAGGGCGGCCAGGAAGATAACCACCAGCAATGCCATCTGGGTGGCCAGTGCCTGATCCTCGGCGAGGCCGGAAAGAACGAAGGCAAGAAAGGCGGCGAGCCCTAAGGCGATTGCGAGCGGCATCGAGATTCCGTCGATTGGGTCCGGGAGGCAGGGCTGGAATAGGCGGCTCTGCCTCGCCGGCATTGATTGAGATCAAAAATGCCCATTTGAGAGCCTGTTCGGTAGGTTCTCGGGCGGCGGAAACGCAACACTTTCCTTGGCCGTAAACGACCTTCTCGGTCGTGGAATCTCTTGCTGGCTTGAAGATAGGCTTGGTCTCCCCAAAGGATGGAGGGACAAGGCGCTACCGACAGAGTGCGAAATCTGCCGACTTACGAAGTCGGCGCCGCATGGCGTAGGCTGAAGAGATGAACGCCAGTCTTTCACCGATTATTCAGCCGATCTGAGTCGCTCCTCGCATGCAAGCAAACCAGCAAGAGCAGGTTTTCAACTTTCTGTCAGACCCGGCCAGTCATGCACAGGTCGCCCCGGTCATTCGCATCGATACCCATGGCGCGGCGGTGTTCCTGGCGGGGGAGCACGCCTATAAGGTCAAGCGGGCGGTGCGCTTTCCCTTTATGGATTATTCGACGCTGGAGAAGCGTCGCCTCGCCTGCGAGGCTGAGGTCGCGGTCAATCGTCCCCATGCGGGAAAACTTTATCTCGGCGCGGTGCCGATCACGCTTTCGGCGCAGGGCTTCTCGATTGGCGGGTCAGGCGAGCCGATCGAATGGGCGGTCCATCTGAAACGCTTCGACGAGAACCAAACGCTCGATCTATTGGCTGAGCGCGGCGAGCTCTCGGCCGATCTCGTCCCCAAGATCACGAAGGCGGTGTTGGCCTGGCATGGTCGAGCCGAGATTCATGATGTAAATCAATCAGTTGATGCTCTATCTGGCGTGTTGGAGGAGACGATTGCCGAATTGCTCGCCGCCCGTGAAAGCTTTCCGCCAGAAAGGCTGGCAGAGCTGGTGGAGCGGCTACGCGGCAGTTTCGCCGCCAACCGGCCACTGCTTCTGACGCGCGGACGCGAAGGTCAGGTGCGCCGCTGCCATGGCGATCTGCATCTGAGAAACATCGCCTTGATCGAGGGCGAACCGGTGCCCTTCGATGCGATCGAATTCGACGAGGATATCGCCGTCACCGATATTCTCTACGATCTCGCCTTTCTGCTGATGGATTTATGGCAGCGCGGGCTTTTCGGCGCCGCCAACATCTGCCTCAATCGCTATCTCTGGTGCTGTCCGGATTTGGAGCGGCAATTGAGAGGGCTCGCTCTGCTGCCCATGTTCATGGCGCTGCGGGCGGCGATCCGCGCCAAGATCGGTGTGCTGCCCGATGCCAGCGGTCGCCGCTCGCCCGCTGGCCAGGCCCTGGCGATGCCCTATTTCCGCGCCGCCAGCGCATTTCTGACGCCAAGCCGGCCCAGGCTGATCGGGATTGGCGG
>CANJOG010000310.1 GCA_947475475.1 Acetobacteraceae bacterium | reverse complement strand
GGACGCGGAGTATCGGGCGCGGATGTTCCGAGGAATTCGCGCTTTTGTGCTGCGGGCCGAGCGGGTTCAGGCGGTCTGGAAGATGAGCCAGAACAAGTCCGAGGCGGACCGGGCGGGGGTGGTCGCGGCGCTGCGGGAACAGGGCGGCGAGGGCAATCGCGCAGTGGCCGAGCTTATGGCGGCCGATCTGAAATCTTGATGTGGGGTACAAAGGAAAAGCGGCCACGTTTGCACGGGCCGCTTGAGTAGTCTTTCAGTCCAGCGGGCTCCGCCGAAGCGGAGCCTTCTGCCTTAGAACCCTTCGCGCTCCAGCCGCTTGCGCTCCATCTTGCGGGCGCGGCGGACGGCTTCAGCGGCCTCGCGAGCGCGGCGCTCGGAGGGCTTCTCGAAGTGGCGGCGCAGCTTCATCTCACGGAAGACGCCTTCACGCTGCATCTTCTTCTTCAGCGCTTTCAGCGCCTGGTCGACGTTGTTGTCGCGAACGAGTACTTGCACTTCGTCTCCATGTGCTCGAAGCGCCCCGGCCACCCATGCTGGGGTGGATCGGAGCGACAAGATCATCAAAATCGGTTTTGCCCGTCGGGACTGCCAAAGCAGGGCTGCCCTGGGGCGAGGGGCCGGCGTATAGCATGGGTCTTGCGGGCCGCCAAGCTTTAGCCATTTCAATACGACGCAAGTCAGAGGTGTCATGTCGATTTTGATGATCGCCCGGGCCGGGCATCCGGTGTTGCAGGGGCGGGCGGCCGAGGTCGAGGACCCGGGAGCGCCGGAAATCCGCCGTTTGGTGGCGGATATGATGGAGACGATGGAAGCCGCCCCAGGGGTGGGTCTGGCAGCGCCGCAGGTGCATGTGCCGATTCGCCTGGTGGTGTTCCGGATTCCCGAGGGGCGCGGAACCGGGGCCGAGGATGACTATCCACTCGGCAATTCGGTAATGATCAATCCAGTGATCGAGCCATTGGGGCCGGACATGGCGCTGGGCTGGGAGGGCTGCCTCTCGCTGCCGGGGCTGCGGGGGGCGGTGCCGCGCTGGACGCGGATTCGCTACTCCGGCGTGGATTGCGACGGCAACCGGATCGTCCGCGAGGTGGGCGGGTTCCATGCGGTGGTGATCCAGCATGAATGCGACCATCTGGACGGGGTGCTCTATCCGATGCGGATGCTGGATATGAGCACGCTCGGCTTTGTCGATGAGATCGAACGGGTGATGCAGGAACAGGCGGCATCACAGGAAGGAATGAGCGCATGAGCCAGGTGGAGCGCAGTGCCGCGCGGGACGCGGCGATCGAGGGCGCGCTGCCGAATGTGGCGTTTGACGGCTGGGGTCGCGCGGCGTTGCGCCATTCCGGGGTGGCGGATGCGGATATCCTGTTTCCTGGCGGTGCCACCGACATGATCGAGGCCTATTGCGATTGGGCCGACCGGATGATGGCGGTTGAGGCGGCGGCGAGCATGCCCGACGGGCTGCGGCTGCCGGCGCGGGTGCGGTTCGTCATCGCGGTGCGGCTGCGGCAGAACCGGCCCTATCGCGAGGCCATCCGGCGGGCGCTGGGGGTGCTGGCGGTGCCGGGCAATGCGGCCCTCGCGGCACGGATTACGGCGCGGAGTGTCGATGCGATCTGGCTTGCGGCGGGGGATAAGAGTGCTGATTTCTCCTGGTACACCAAGCGGGCCATTCTCGCCGGGGTGTATGGCTCGACGCTGCTGTTCTGGCTGCGCGATCCGCATGAGGATGACGCGGCGAGCCTGGAGTTTCTCGATCGGCGGCTGCAAGGCGTGGCGATGATCGGGAAGCTGCGCGGGCGGGCCGAGGGGATGCTGGGGCGCTTTGTGCCGCGGCGGTTCCGGACGGCATGAGGGGGTAGGGTGTGGTTCCGCGAGGAACCGCACCGGCATATTAGGATCGAATTTGCGTTGGGTAGATGGGCCGGGATGGTGCGGTTCCTTACGGAACCACACGATACGACTCAGGAAATACCGAGCTTTGTCAGGTTGAGCTTGCCGGCGACGGTGGGCGGGCACCAGTAGTAGCTTCCGGTGGTGGGGCGGGAATAGCGGAAGGTGGCGTCGACGATGCCATCCTCGTCGCCGGCCATGCGGCGGAGCGAGCGTTCGAAGATGTCGAGCGTGGCACCAAAGGCGATGAATTCCAGGCCGCGGTCGCGGGCACCTGCCCAGGGCATGGAGCGGCGGAGCATCATTCCGGTGATTTCCTGGTCGGTGCGCTTCACATGCGACGTCTCGGGTGCGTCCTTGAGTTCCACATTATCGGAGTGGCGGCGCCCGACCATGTTGTCGCGCACATGGACGTGGTGCGAGCGGAACAGGGCCAGGTCGTGCGCCCAGCGTTGGACACCGACGAAACTGGAGCCTTCCATGCCGGCGCCTGAGGCGACCAGGGCAACGCCGGGAGCTTCTTCGGCGGTGGGGTTGTTGGTGCCATCGACATAGCCGGTGAGATCGCGGCCGCCGGCATAGGTGAAGGTCTCGGTGGCGTCTTCCAGCTCGAAAGCGTCGTCGATCAGCCATTCCAGGGCGGCCGCGGCGTCGAACAATCCACTGCGGTCCGGCGCCTTGAGGAAGATCCAGAGCGCCTGCTGGGTGGAGGGGACGGAGAGGCCGGGGCCGGTAATGGCCGGGAAGGCGCGCAGGCCGGGGATGCTCACGCCCAGGGCAGCGGCGAGTGGGGAGCCGATGCCGAGAATGGCATAGGACGGGTCGAAATTCTCGGCCAGGCGGGCCAAAGCGGGGCGTGGGTCTTTGTCCAGGCCGAGGCGGAAGCTCAGGGACTGGCCGCAGGCAAGCTGGCCGGCGAGGATGGATGGCTGGGCGTGCGCGACGGACATGGTGGGCTCCGGTTGAAGCGGGTTTGGCCCATCAAAGCGAAGCGTGGCGGCATGATCAAGCTGGGGTGAACGCCTACGGGCGGTCGTTCCCCATGGTTTCAGGGCAGGAGTTCGAGCGCGTCGCCCACCGCGATGCGGCCGGGTTCGATCACCTCGCCATAAATGCCCATATCGGCATGACCGAAGCCCTGGCGCAATTCGCGGACCGTCTCGGCATCGCGTTCGGCGGTCTCGTGGTTCACCTCGGTGGCGGCGCAGCGGACGATGCGGCGGGTCAGGCGCAGGCGGGCGCCGCCGATCTGGATGTCACGGCCGAGCCAGTCGAACTCGCTCCAGGCGGGGGTGCCGGAGAAATAGATATTGGCGCGGAAGCGGAGGTGGTGGCGCTCGGCGCCGGCGGAGCGTTCGAGGTCGTGGATGCTGGCCAGGTTGATCAGGCTGATGACCTTGGCGGCGTCGTCGATAAAGTTGAAGCCGGGGGCGTGGATAAAGCGCGGCGTGCCGCGGGCCTCGCTGCCCATGAAGCGGGTGAGCGCCTCGGCGAGGCGGGCCTGGCCGTCCGGGTGGAGCGGGTTTTCGGCGACGGAACTGCCATCGGGAAACCGGATGAGCAGGACGCCGTTATGGGGATCGAAGGCGCTGCGCAGCAGGGCCGCACGCGGATGGGCCGCGAGGCAGAGGAAGTTGGATTTGCGGATCCAGGAAGGCTTTTTAGGGTCAAACGGGGCATCGCCCTGGGCGAGCGCGAAGGCACGGTCCCAGGGAAGGATCTGGCCTTCCTCGAGGGTGATTTCTTCGAGCGCCTCGGCGGTGAGACCCTTCACGGGATAGCGGTAGAGATGGTCGATACGCATTGGTACGGACCCCTTGCGATGGGCTTTGATATTACCATCTCTT
>CANJOG010000309.1 GCA_947475475.1 Acetobacteraceae bacterium | reverse complement strand
TGACATCGAGTGGGTTGCCCGCGCGAGTTCTGCGGGCGGTCGTCCATCATGCGGCCGGATGGAATAACGGTGCGAATTCAGCCTCTCTAGGGTAATTTTATATCGGTTCGGCGGCGCTGGCGGCAATGCGGCTGGTTCCCTTCAGGGTGATTTTCGGTCCGCGTCAAGCGATTAACCGAAAATACGTTAACACCCCATATCGCATTGCAAAATAAAGGCTTTCGCGGGGACAACCCTTGCTCTTAACGAATTAGCGCCGATAGTTGAGCCTCCGGTAACGCGCGATGGGGACCGTCTATGGCTCAACAACCCGACAAGGCCCGGCGTAGCCGCGCCCGCAAGAGCGGCATGAGTGCCGAGCAGCTCACCAGCGCCTATCGCGACATGCTGCTGATCCGCCGCTTCGAGGAGAAGGCGGGCCAGCTCTATGGCATGGGGCTGATTGGCGGGTTTTGCCACCTCTATATCGGCCAGGAGGCCGTGGTGGTGGGCATGCTTCAAGCCATCGAGAAGGGCGACCAGGTCATCACCTCCTATCGCGATCACGGCCATATGCTGGCGGCCGGGATGGAGGCGCGCGGTGTCATGGCGGAGCTGACCGGTCGCTCGGGCGGGTATTCCCGCGGCAAGGGCGGCTCCATGCATATGTTCAGCAAGGAAAAGGGCTTCTACGGCGGCCATGGCATTGTCGGCGCCCAGGTCTCGATCGGCACCGGGCTCGCTTTTGCCAACCATTATCGCGGCAATGACCGCGTTTCGCTGGTGTTTTTCGGCGAGGGCGCGTCGAACCAGGGCCAGGTCTATGAGAGCCTGAATCTCGCTGCCCTGCATCACCTGCCGGCGATCTACGTCATCGAGAACAACAAATACGGCATGGGCACTAGCGTCGAGCGCTCCTCGGCTTCGCATGATTTGTCGAAGAACGGCTCGCCCTGGGGCATTCCGGGCCTGCAGGTGGATGGCATGGATGTCGAGGCCGTGCGTGAGGCCGCCGACGCGGCTGTGGCGCATTGCCGGGCAGGGAAGGGGCCGTTCCTGCTGGAGATGAAGACCTACCGTTATCGCGGCCACTCGATGTCGGACCCGGCGAAATACCGCACGCGCGAGGAAGTGCAGAAAATGCGCAGCGAGCGTGACTGCATCGACCATGCGCGGACCCGCCTGGCCGAGCTGGGCGTGGACGAGGCGGCGTTGAAGAAGATCGACGATGAAGTGAAGCGCATCGTGCAGGATTCCGCCGATTTCGCGCAGAAGAGCCCCGAGCCAGATCCGGCCGAACTCTGGACCGATATCCTGGTGGAGGGCTGAACCATGGCAACCAATATCCTGATGCCGGCGCTGAGCCCCACCATGACCGAGGGCAAGCTCGCCAAATGGCACAAGCAAGTTGGCGATGACGTGCGCGCCGGCGATGTGATTGCCGAAATCGAGACCGACAAGGCGACCATGGAAGTCGAGGCCGTCGATGAGGGACGGTTGGCGAAAATCCTGATTCCTGAAGGCACCGAAGCCGTGTTGGTGAATACACCGATTGCGGTGCTGGGGGCGGAGGGCGAGGACGTTGCCGTTGCGGCGCCTGCCACGCCCGTTGCCGCGCCTGCTCCGGCCGAGGCGGCTCCGGTGGCCATGGCCGCGGCGACCCATGCGCCTGTTGCTGAATTGCCTTCCGCGCCTGAACAGGATTGGGGCCCGACCCAGCCGCTCACCGTGCGTGAGGCGTTGCGCGATGCCATGGCGGCCGAGATGCGCGCAAATCCGGATGTGTTCCTGCTCGGCGAGGAAGTCGGCCAGTATCAGGGCGCCTATAAGATCAGCCAGGGTCTGCTCGACGAATTTGGGCCGAAGCGCGTGCTCGATACGCCGATCACCGAACAGGGATTCACCGGCATGGCGGTGGGCGCGGCGATGGAAGGGCTGCGGCCAATTGTCGAGTTCATGACCTTCAACTTCTCGATGCAGGCGATTGACCAGATCATCAATTCGGCGGCCAAGACGCTCTATATGTCGGGCGGCCAGATGGGCTGCCCGATCGTCTTCCGCGGCCCCAATGGCGCGGCCTCGCGCGTGGGCGCGCAGCATAGCCAGTGCTATGCGAGCTGGTACGCACATGTGCCTGGCCTGAAGGTGGTGGCACCCTATTCGGCCGCCGATGCCAAGGGACTGCTGCGCGCCGCGATCCGCGATCCCAATCCGGTGATCGTGCTGGAGAATGAGATTCTCTACGGCCAGACCTTCGAGGTTCCGACCGATCCGGATTTTGTCCTGCCGATTGGCAAGGCGAAGATTGAGCGTGTGGGCAGTCACGTCACCATCGTCGCCTTCAGCCTGATGGTGGGCGTGGCGCTGAAGGCGGCCGAGATTTTGGCGGCGGAGGGGATTGAGGCGGAGGTGGTCAATCTGCGCTCGCTACGCCCGCTGGATACCGACACCATCGCGGCTTCGGTGCGCAAAACCAGCCGGCTTGTGACGGTGGAAGAGGGCTGGCCCTTTGCCGGCATTGGCGCGGAAGTGGCGATGCGGGTGATCGAGACCTGTTTCGACTATCTCGATGCCCCGCCGGTGCGCGTCTATGGCGCCGACGTGCCGCTGCCCTATGCTGCCAATCTGGAAAAACTCGCGCTGCCACAGCCTGGCTGGGTGGTGGACGCGGTCAAGAAAATCGTCTGAGGGGGAAGCTGATGGCCACGAATATCCTCATGCCGGCACTGAGCCCGACGATGACGGAGGGCAAGCTCGCCAAATGGCATAAGGCCGAGGGCGACAAGATCGTCGCCGGCGACGTGATTGCCGAAATCGAGACCGACAAGGCGACGATGGAGGTCGAAGCCGTCGATGAAGGCGTGCTCGGGCGGATTCTGGTTCCCGAAGGCACAGAGGCGGTGAAGGTGAATGAGCCGATTGCCGTGCTGGTCGATGAGGGCGAGGCGGTGCCGGCTGCTGGTGCGCCTGCCGCTGCGCCAGCGCCCGTTGTGGCCGAGGTGGTGGCTCCTGTGCCGGTTGCGGCACCTGTCGTCGCGCCAAAGCCCGTCGCTGCGTCGCCAGGGCGCATCTTTGCCTCGCCGCTGGCCCGACGGATTGCCAAGGATGCTGGAATTGCCTTGGAGAGTGTGACAGGCAGCGGCCCCAACGGGCGGATCGTGCGGGCCGATGTGGAGAAGGCGAAGCTGGCGCCGAAACCTGCCGCCGCACCGCGCGCGGCCACACCTGCGCCGGTTGCGCATGTCGCTGGTGGGGTCACGAAACTGCCGAACTCGACCATGCGCCGCACCATTGCGCGCCGACTGACCGAGGCGAAGCAGACCATTCCGCATTTCTATCTCACCATCGATATCGAGATCGACGCGCTGCTGAAATTGCGCGGCGATCTGAACAAGCGCGCGCCGGAAGGCGAGGGGGCTTTCAAGCTCTCGGTCAATGATTTCATCATCAAGGCCTCGGCGGTCGCGTTGCGCCGGATGCCGCTTGTGAATGCGAGCTACACCGAGGAAGCGATCATTCTGTATGACGATGTCGATGTCAGCATCGCGGTGGCCATTCCGGACGGGCTGATCACGCCGATTGTGCGCCAGGCGGATCGGAAATCTCTCGCGGTGATCAGCAACGAGATGAAGGAACTGGCCGGGCGGGCGAAGGCCGGCAAGCTCAAGCTGGACGAATTCCAGGGTGGCGGGTTCTCGATTTCCAATCTCGGCATGTATGGCATTCGCGAATTCTCCGCCGTGATCAATCCGCCGCAGGGCGCGATTTTGGCGGTCGGCGCG
>CANJOG010000308.1 GCA_947475475.1 Acetobacteraceae bacterium | reverse complement strand
TGCGGGCAAAGATCAGCCAGAGGGCGAGGAGCACCACAGGGCCGGTGGCGATCAGCACGAGGTCGTAGATGGGAAAGCGTGCCTCACCGATGGCGAGCGTCGCGCGCAGCCAGCGTGGGCGGGGCAAAGGCAGGTCGGCGGGGCCCCAGATGCGGAGGACGGCTTCCTGCACGACCAGCATCACGGCGAAGGTCGCCAGCAATTGCAGCAATTCGGGCGCGCGGTAGAGGCGGCGGAGCAGGCCGGATTCCAGCGCCACGCCGATCAGGGCGACGGCGAGGGCCGCGAGCGCGAAACCGGCGGCGAGTCCGCCTGGCGTGCGCGGCATGAAGGCGAGGATGGTCCAGCCGAGATAGGCGCCCAGCATATAGAGGCTGCCATGGGCGAAATTGACCACGCGGGTGACGCCGAAAATCACTGTCAGCCCGGCCGAGACCAGGAACAGCGAGGAGGCGCCGGCCAGGCCGGTCAGGAACTGGACAAACAGGAACTCCATGCTTGCCGGTGGCCTCGGCGGTTATCCGTTAGCCGGGCTTGCGGAGCGTGCGGACTTCGTCATCCGGCGGCAGGGCGTCGGCGCCATCGACGTAGCGCCAATCGGCCATCTTGCCGCGTCCATTGGCCACCGCGATGCGGCCGACGAAGGTGCCGAGCGTGCCTTGATGATCCAGGCCGCGCCAATTGGCCTGGCCGAACGGGGTGGCGAAGCTGGCGCCGCCGACACCGTCGGTCATTTTTTCGGCGCCGGTATCGCCGGCCTTGGTGATGCCCGCGGCGATTGCCTCGATCAGCGCGTGGCCGACCACCGAGCCCATGCGGGGGGCTTCCTTGAAGCGGTCCCGATAGGCGGCGACGAAATCGGTGTTGGATTTGGTTTGCAGCGCGTCCCAGGGGTAGCCGGTGACGATCCAGCCTTCCGGGGCCTCGTCGCCCAGCGGATCGAGATATTCCGGCTCGCCGGTCAGCACGGAGACGACATCGCGGCCCTCGAACAGGCCGCGTGTATTGCCGGCGCGGACGAAATTGGTGAGGTCGGCGCCGAAGGTGACGTTGAAAATCGCATCGGGCTTGACGCGCGCGATGGCTTCGACCGTGGCGGCGGCGTCGATCTTGCCGAGAGCGGGCCATTGCTCGGCGATGAATTCGACATCCGGGCGGGCCTTGGTCAGCAGTTGCTTGAACCATTTCACCGCGGACTGGCCGTATTCGTAATTTGGCGAGATTGTTGCCCAGCGCTTCGCTTTCAGCTTGGCGGCATCCGGCACCAGCATCGCCGCCTGCATATAGGTGGAGGGGCGCAGGCGCCATGTGTAGCGATTGCCGGCGGACCAGACGAGCGCGTCGGTCAGCGGTTCGCCGGCGACGAACAGCGCCTTGGAGCGATTGGCGAAATCGGCAAGGGCGAGGCCGACATTGGAGAGATAGCCACCGGCCAGCAGATCGACCTTTTGGTCGCCGAGCAATTCTGTGGCCTGGCGCACGGCGTTTTGCGGATCGCCGGCATCGTCGCGGCTGATCACTTCGAGCTTGCGGCCGAGCACGCCGCCGCGCGCATTGATCTGCTCGACGGCGAGTTGCCAGCCGCTGCGATAGGGCAGGGTGAAGGCGGGCTGGGCGGTGTAGGAATTGATCTCGCCGATGCGGATCGGCGCTGCGCCCTGGGCACGGATGATGCCGGGGGCGGCGAGAGTGGCGCCGGTGAGGGCGGTGCCCTTGAAAAGCGTGCGGCGCGTGATGCTCATGGCCTGGCCCTTTATCTCTGGTCGCCTGATGCCGGGGCGCCGGATAGTTGTCTCTGCATCCGGCCTTGGCACAACTCAGGAAGCTGCAATGCTGTATCCGTGTCCGGGTTGCAAGAGGCGGGCTGGATCAGCGCCCGCGCACGGGCCGGCTGCCGTCCCAGTCCCGTGCCGCCTTCTTCACATACTCAAGAAAGCCGACCATCCCCTCGGTGGCTTCGATCAGCTCGACCATGGTGCCGGGATAGGCGCCGGCATTGTCGAAATAGCAGAACCCCACGCCGGGATCGCCGCCGGCGCTGCCGGCCTGGATCGGGGTGTGGCCGGCGGCGATGTGGCGGGCGAGATCGGCGTGGTAATTGCTGCTGAGAATGCCGACATGCTGCAAACCTTCGCCCTTGGTGGCGAGATGTTCCTGATAGATCGAAGGGCGGTCGCAGGTCTGGCAGATCAGCTCGACATCGATGTCGCCGGAATAGGCGTGGGCGGTTTTCATCTCGATCGGCTCGGCGGGTTTGCCGCGAAATTCGAAGCTGTTGAAGATGATCTTCGAATTGATGAAGAACGGCCCGATGCCGGTGGTTTTGGTGAGATGCTCGATGGCGCGGTCCATGTCGCGCACGACGTAGCCCATCTGGAAAATTGGTCCGAAGGTCAGGCTCATTTGATACTCTCACAAAATCGCATGGAAATTCGTAGCCCGGATGTAGCGGATAGCGAAATCCGGGGCGGCCCCACCCGCATTGCGCGCCCAAGGGCGCTCCATGCGGGCTACGAGGTAACTACAAAGTCCGCGAGATCAGTTCCTTCATGATCTCGTTCGTGCCGGCATAGATGCGCATGACGCGGACATCGGTCCACATCACGCCGACCGGATATTCCGCCATGAAGCCGTAGCCGCCGAAGAGTTGCACGCATGAATCGATGATCTTCGAGGCGCGTTCGCTCAGCCAGTATTTCGCCATGACCGCCGTGGTGGCGTCCAGTTCGCCGCGCACCAGCTTGTCCACGCAGTCATCGAGGAAGACCCGGCAGATTTTTGCCTCGGTGGCGGATTCGGCAAGCTGGAACTTGGTGTTCTGGAAATCGAACACGGTTTTGCCGAACGCCTTGCGGTCCTTGGTATAGGCGATGGTCTCGCGGAGTGCGGCCTCGACCAGGCCGAGGGCCTGCACGCCGACCAGCAGGCGTTCCTGCGGAAGCTGTTCCATCATCTGGTAGAAGCCGCGATTGGCTTCGCCGCCGAGCAGGGCGGTTTGCGGCAGCTTCACCTCCTCGAAGAACAGTTCGGAGGTGTCCTGGGCGTGCCAGCCTACTTTCTCGAGATTGCGGCCGCGCTGGAAGCCGGCGAGACCGTCCGTTTCCACCAGCAGCATGGAGACGCCACGTGCGCCGGCGGTGGGGTCGGTTTTGCAGGCGAGCAGGATGAGATTGGCGTTCTGGCCGTTGGTGATGAAGGTCTTTTGGCCGCGCACCACCCAGTGATCGCCTTCGAGCTTGGCGGTGGTTTTGATTGCCTGGAGATCGGATCCGGTGCCAGGCTCGGTCATGGCGATGGCGCCGATCAATTCGCCGGTGGCCATGCGGGGCAGGAGGCGGCGCTTCTGGTCTTCGGTGCCGTAGCGGGCGATATAGGGGGCGACGATGGCGCTGTGCAGATGGGCGCCGAAATCGGTGAAGCCGACGCGGGCGGTCTCTTCGGCAAAGACCACCTCATGGCGGAAATTGCCGCCGCCGCCGCCATATTCCTCGGGCATTTCCAGGCAGAGCAGGCCGGCAGCACCGGCGCGTTCCCAGACTTCGCGCGGGACGCGGCGTTCGCGGCGGTAGAGAAGGCGTTGTTGCGGACCGAATTCCTTTTCGCAGAATCGCCGCGCGCTCTCACGCAGAAGAGCGAGTTCCTCGTGCAGAAAGGTGTCGTCGGTCGCGCTCGGTGTCGTCATCCCAGCCCCTGGCCCAGCGGTCAAATCGGCGGCCAGTATGGCCCGGCCATGCCCACTGGGCCAGGGGGTGGTCTCAGAGG
>CANJOG010000307.1 GCA_947475475.1 Acetobacteraceae bacterium | reverse complement strand
AGCCACCGAACAGGGCCTTGGTTCCAGCCTCGGTCCGCGTATCGACAATCACGACGATATCGCCATCGGCTTCGAGCTTCGTGATCACCGGATCGAGATGCGAGATCGCATCGACAGTGCCGACCTTGACCGCCGCCACCGCGCTGGCGCCGCCGCCAATCCCGATAAAGGCTGCATCGCGTGGCTTCAGCCCGGCCTTGACCATGGCGACCTGCGCCGTGATGAAAGTGGAGGAGCCAGGCGCCGTCACGCCGATCTTCAAGCCCTTGAGATCAGCCGCCGTCTTCACCTTGCCGGCGAGTTCCTTGCGCACCGCGATCACGATGGAGGGGAAACGCAGCAGCTCGATCACCGCGCGGATATCCTGGCCCTTCACCTGCATGCGCAGCGTATGCTCATAGGCGCCGGCCACCACGTCGAGCGATCCGCCAATCAGGCCCTGCAAGCTCTGCGAGCCGCCGGCGAAATCGTTGATCTTCACGTCGAGGCCGAAATCCTTGAAATACCCCCGGCGCTCCGCAATGGTCAGCGGCAGGTAGTAGAACAGATTCTTCCCACCCACACCGAGCGACAGCTTCGTCTTTTCCGGCGCCTGCGCGCGGGCCAATCCGCCGCCGAGTGCCAACCCGCCCGCCGCCAGCGCGCCAGTGATCACCTGCCTGCGATGAAATTTCATATCAGTTCTCCCCCTGCGCGTCCGCGCACGATCACCCTGTTTTCGCCTCGTTCGGCTTCCAGACCAGCAGCCGATTTTCCGCCAGAACCACGAATCCATCAATGATGATCACAAAGATCATCAGGATCGTCATACCGGCAAACACGCCGGTCACATCGAACACACCCTCGGCCTCATGGATCAGATAGCCAAGCCCCGCGGCCGAGCCGAGATACTCGCCCACCACAGCACCCACCAGCGCAAACCCCACCGACGTATGCAATGAGGAGAACACCCAGCCAAGCGCGGAGGGCCAATAGACATGGCGCAGCAATTGCCGCTCATTCATGCCCAGCATCCGTGCATTGGCCAGCACGGTCTGGTTCACATCGCGCACGCCCTGATAGACGTTGAAGAACACGATGAAAAATACCAGCGTGACGCCAAGGGCGACTTTCGACCAAATGCCGAGCCCGAACCACAGCGCGAAAATCGGCGCCAGCACAACGCGGGGCAGGGCGTTGATCGCCTTCACATAGGGATCGAACACCGCGGCCACCAGCGGCTTGCGGGCAAACCAGAAGCCAATGACGATGCCGCCGATCGCACCGATCGCGAAGGCCAGCAAAGTTTCCGTCAGTGTCGTCGCCAGATGATACCAAAGCTCCTCGCCACGCAGCATTTTCACAACGCGCAGCCCGACATCGAGAGGATTGGCGAAGAAGAACCGCATTATCTTCACCTCTCCGGCGATCGGATAGGTGGTGACCAGATGCCAGATCGCGATGGCGCCAAATGCCACCAGCACTTGCAGGCACAGCACTAGGGAGCGGTTATACCGGCGCATCAGACCTCCTCCGCCGCATAGGTCTTGCGCACTTCCTCACGGAGCGCGCCCCAGATCAGCGCATGCAATTCGTGAAAGCGCGGCAGCACCGAGACATCGGCCAGGTCGCGCGGGCGCGCAATGTCGATGGCGTAGTCACCAATGATGCGCGAGGCCGGCCCGGCCGACATGATCACCACGCGATCGGCCAGCGAAATCGCCTCATGCAGGTCATGCGTGACGAACATCACCGCGCGCCGGTCCGCCTGCCAGAGCTTGAGCAGCAATTCGCCCATGATCAGCCGCGTCTGCGCATCGAGCGGGCCGAAGGGTTCATCCATCAGCAAAATCTTCGGCTCCCGCACCAGCATCTGCGCCAAAGCCACGCGCTTGCGCTGCCCGCCCGAAAGCTGATGCGGATAGCGCGCGCCAAACGCCCGCAGCCCCACCCGCGCCAGCATCGCATCCGCCCGCGCCAGCGCCTCGCCGCGCGCAACACCGGCCACTTCGAGCCCAATGGCGACATTGTCCCGTGCCGTCTTCCACGGCATCAGCGCATCCTGCTGGAACAGATAGCCTGCATCGCGATTGAGGCCGGCCAGTTTCCGTCCCAGGCTGAACACCTCGCCACCCGAGGGCACCAGCAGCCCGGCCGCCACATTCAGCAAGGTGGACTTGCCGCAACCCGTCGGGCCGACAATGGCGACGAACTCGCCCTCCGCCACAACCAGCGTGCTCGGCGCCACGGCCGCATACCGGCTGCCATCGGCGGAATGAAAGGTGATGGCGACATCGGATAGCCGGACAGCTTCAGCTGGCTCTCCCATTCTCCGTATCCCCCCGGCTTGCCTGTCATCCACGCCACTTTATTGGCCCGGTTCTGACAGAAGGCCAAGTCCATCCCCCATCCGGGTCTTGTCCGGCACACCCGATCTGCGCCATGACCATCCCGCCATGCGCGCCACAGAGCCCCTCGCGGCACGCCCGCGCAATCCCAGAGCAAAAGCCCCGGATCGCAAGAGCCCGGACCGGCCGCCGCAGAACCCTCCAGAGGGCGGCAGGCCGGCCCGCGCGCAGCCTAAACGTGGCGGGCGGCGCTGGCTGAAATGGCTTTTCCTTCTGGCCGTCTGGGGCTCGGTTGCGGTCGCCGCCATGCTGCTGTGGTTCGCCCGCGACCTGCCGCGCCCGGAGGCAGCACTGGACGCCTCCCGCAAACCCAGCCTCACCATCGAGGACCGCGCCGGCCGCACGCTCGCCGTCTTTGGCGATCGGGTCGGCGAGCCACTGCGCCTGCGCGACCTGCCGCCGGACCTGCCCGAGGCCGTTGTCTCGGTGGAGGATCGCCGCTTCTGGTCGCATCCCGGCTTCGACCCGATCGGCCTGGCACGTGCCGTCTGGGTGAATGTTTCGACCGGCCGCGTTGCCCAGGGCGGCTCCACCGTCACGCAACAGGTGGCGAAGAACCTGTTCCTCACCAATGCCCGCACCTTCAAGCGCAAGGTGCAGGAGGTGATGCTCACCATCTGGCTGGAACAATCCTTCTCCAAGAAGGAGATTCTAGAAATCTGGCTGAACCGCGTCTATCTCGGCAGCGGCGCCTGGGGCGTGGATGCGGCAGCGAAGACCTATTTCGGCATCTCCGCGCGCGACCTCAATCTGTGGCAATCCGCCATGCTCGCCGGCCTGCCGCGCGCGCCCTCGCGCTTCAATCCGCGCCACGACCCGAATGCCGCCGCCGCCCGCACCCGCGAGGTGCTGGCCGCCATGGTGGCGACGGGGTCGATCACCGAGGAGCAATCCCGCCAGGCCGCCGCCCAGATCAACGTCTCCATGGCGGGCGGCACGTCCAGCTGGTTTGCTGACTGGGCGGCCGAGCGGGCGCAATCCTTGCTGCCCATCGGCGCCGATGCCATCGTGCGCACCACGCTCGATGCCCGCAGCCAGGAGATCGCCCAGCGCCAGGTGCAGACCATGCTGGCAGGGCCTGGCTTCGCCGCGCACGCCACCCAGGCGGCCGTGATTGTGCTGGATGCACAGAACGGTGCCGTCCGCGCCATGGTGGGCGGGCGGGCCTATTCCGAAAGCGCCTTCAACCGCGCCGTCGCGGCACGGCGGCAGCCCGGCTCGGCCTTCAAGCCTTTCGTCTTTCTCGCCGCCCTCGAACGCGGCGCCCGGCCCGACGACACGGTCAGCGATGCACCGATCCGGCTCGGCACCTGGAACCCACAGAATTTCGAGCGCGGCTTTCGCGGTGACATCACGCTGGAAGAAGCGCTCGCCCATT
>CANJOG010000306.1 GCA_947475475.1 Acetobacteraceae bacterium | reverse complement strand
GGCGGAAGGCCGCAATGCCAGCATCCCGCTGACTGAAGCATCGCCGGGGGTGGTGCTGAATTACGACCTGACCGGCGTTGCCACACGCACAAAACGCAGCGGCGCCGGGCTATTCGATGCGCGGGCCTTCGGCCTGGAAGGCGTGCTGAACGCCACCGGCCTCGTCTATTCGCATCCCAGCCTCCGCCAGGACACTGTCATTCGGCTCGATACAAACTGGACTTATGCCGATCCGGACCGGCTCCGCCGGTTCACGCTCGGCGATACGATCAGCGGCGGGCTGGGCTGGAGCCGCCCGATCCGCCTGGCCGGTGCGCAATTCCGCACCGATTTCGGCCTGCAGCCGGGCATGGTCACCTTCGCCATGCCAACACTGACCGGCCAGGCCGCCCTGCCATCGACCGCCGATGTGCTGATCAATGGCATCCGCCAGTTTAGCCAGCCCGTCGCCGCTGGCCCCTTCGAACTCCGCCAGGCGCCAGTGGTGACCGGCGCGGGCACCATCGAGGTGGCGGTGCAGGACGCGCTCGGCCGCCAGACCGTGACCAGTATCCCCTTCTATGTCAGCCCGGACCTGTTGCGCGAAGACCTCTCCGCCTGGTCGATGGAAATCGGCAAGGCGCGGCAGAATTACGGCCTGCATGGCATGGATTACGGCGCCCTGGTCGGTTCGGCCACGTTGCGCCATGGGCTGACCGGCTGGTTGACCGTCGAGGGCCATGCCGAGACCACGCGCGGCCTGGCCCTTGCCGGACTTGGGGCACAACTGCGCATCTTTTCCTGGGGCGTCGCCTCGCTCGCCGCAGCCTACAGCACCAATGCCGGCCGATACGATGCCGCCTCCGCCATGACGACGGGAGCGCAGGGGGCAATGCTTACCGTTGGATACCAGTATCAGGGCCCGCTCTTCAGTCTCGGCGTTTCGGCAGCGCGCAGCACCGGAGGATTCCGCGACCTCGCTGCCCTGACCGGCGCGCCGGTAGTGCTCTCCAGCTTGCGCGCCAATGCCGGATTGTCGCTGGCGACCTATGGCTCATTCGCCCTCGCCTATCTCAACCAGACAGGCGTCGCCACCACAACGAACCGCGCCCCCGGCAGCACACTCAGCGACCTGTTACTGCCGATCGCGCCGAGCTACCGCGTGATGACGGCAAGTTATTCCAAGCAGATCAGCGAACGCATGTCACTGATCGCCACTGGCTTTGCCAGTGTCGCGGGCAATCGCTCGCTCGGGGTGGAAATCGGCTTCACCTACACGTTCGGCAATCGCGGATCGGCCTATGCGGCGGCCAGCTACGATCGAACCAGTGGCATTTCCGGTATGGGCCAATACTCCCAGTCCGCGACCCAGCCCGGCGAATTCGGCTATGCGCTGCTAGCCCAGGAGGGCGGGTTCCGCCGCCATATGGGCGAAGTCAGCTATCTCGCCGACTGGGGCCGCTCCTATGCCGGGGTGGACCAGACCGCGGGATATTCGGCCATGCGCGGCGGCACGCGTGGCGCGATTTCCTGGCTCGATGGCGGGGTGCATATTTCCGACCATGTCGATGACAGTTTCGGCCTGGTGCGCAGCGGCGATGTCGGCGGCGTCGGCGTGCTGCGGGAAAATCGCCCGGTGGGCACAACCGGCGATAACTCCGCGCTGATCCTCACCGGCCTGCGCGCCTGGGACGCCAATGTGGTCGGACTGGACCCGTCCAGCCTGGCCGCCGATGTGGACGGGGCGGCGCTTACCATGCGCGTGCGCCCGCCCGAACGCTCAGGCGTGGTGATGCGCTTTGACTTGCGCCGTAGCCGCGCCGCCATCGTGGCCCTGGTGGATGCCGAGGGCGAGATCCTGCCCGCCAGCCTGGCGCTGACCCTCAATGGCGGCAAGCGCAGCCAGGTCGGCTATGACGGCGAGGCCTATTTGCAAGACCTCTCCGCCGATAACGAGGTGGTGGTGGAACTGCCCGGCCGGCGCACCTGCCGGGCCAGCTTCGCCTTTGCCCCCGTCGAGGGCGCCATTCCGCGCATTGGCCCAGTGGCATGCCGGTGATCCCGATCCGCGCCATTCTGTTAACGATTCTGCTGGCATTGGCGTCCGGACACGCGAATGCCGCCCCTCCCGCTTTCTGTTCGATCGCTGCCAGCGGGGTGAATTTCGGCGCCTATCTCCCCGACCGCGGCGCGCTCTCCTTCACTGGCAAGCTGCGTGTCACCTGCAGCACCACGGCGAGCTTCACTGTCGCGCTGACCGGCGGGATGAGCGGCAATCCCGCCCTGCGGCAGATGCGCCTGCCGGGCGGTGCCATGCTGCGTTACCAGCTCTACCAGGATGCCGCGCATACCCGCGTCTGGGGAGACGGCGGAATGGGCGCTTTGGCCGGCCCCTTTATAGGCACTGGGGCGGAGCTGACCGTGTTCGGCCTGCTTCATGGCAGCCAGCGCGTGCCCGCGGGAGCGGCGACCGACCTGCTGACAGCGATTGTGAATTACTGAGCGCCCGACCAGAACGATCTCAATAGGTGACGACGATAATGGGCCGCCCGATTGCCGCCTCGGAATCGGCGATGGTGGGCTCGCTGGCGGACACCGTCGCCGGTAGAGGAAAGATGCAGCGTGACTCGATGATATTCGCCCCCGTGCGGGTCACGGTGCAGGCATTGGCGACGGTAACCGAGACTGAGATGCTGGACCGCGTCTCGCCAGCCAGGGCGCAATCCGGCAGCACAGCAGTGAGCAAAAGAGCCGATAAAACCAGGCATGGTACAGGGACCGACATGCGATGAGCATGCCGGGCCTCGGTAAATCACCAGTAAAGGCCTGAGTTGTTGTTACTTATCAGGGCGGTTCTTATCAGGGTGGGCTGAAATTCGGCGCGAAGCCCAGCGCCTCGACCACGGATTTCGGCGGCGCCTTGCGGCCATCGAAATTCTGGTCGCGATCCATCAGGATACGCCGCTCGGTGAAGCGCCAGCGCCCCTCGATCAAGGCCAGAGTATCGAGATACCGCCCGGCATGGTCGACAACGGCGATGCCATCCGACCCCGTCAGCACCAGCGTCATGTAGCATTTCGCCGTCGCGGTTTTCCCATCCGTCGCATCGACGACGACATTGGCGATCATGTGGCGCGGCTGCTGGCCGAGCTTCTTGCGATGGCCGCGTGCCTTGGCGAAGAAATCGCGCAGCGCCGCATGGCCGGTGACGCGCGTCTGCCCATCGGCGGCGACCACCGCCAGCGTGCCATCCGGCGCGAATGAGGCCACGAAGCCGTCCGCATCGAAGGAATCATAGGCCCAGGCATAGCGGTAGCAATTATCGGCGATGTCTTCGCGGATGCTCATGAACTTTCCCCTGACACCATTTGCGGTGCTTACCGGGTTCAGTCTAATTGGATTCAGTCGGGCAGCGTCAACCGCGCCATCAAACCCCCGCCGGGCCGATTGGCCAGTACCAGATCGCCGCCATGAGCGCGGGCAATATTGCGCGCGATCGGCAGCCCCAGCCCGGTGCCGCCGGTCTCGCGGTTGCGGCTCGCCTCAAGCCGGTAGAAGGGCTCGAACAGCCGCTCCAACTCGGTCTCAGGCACGCCGGGACCATCATCCTCGACATCGATCCGCACCATCCCGCCGGATGACGGAGCCAGGATCACCCGCGCATTGCCGCCATAGGCCAGTGCATTGCCGATCAGATTGGCTAAGGCACGCTTGATGGAGACCGGGCGGGCGCGCAGCGTCAGATGGTCCGGCCCCTGATAGGTCACGTGCACCGCCTCATCCGGTGCCGCGTC
>CANJOG010000305.1 GCA_947475475.1 Acetobacteraceae bacterium | reverse complement strand
GCTAGAGCAACCTATTGCGGGGCTCCCATGCACCTGCGGCGGGGAATAAGAGCCGCCCTGCTTAGTCAGCACAACCGCCAGGGCTGACACAGGGCCGGTTTTCCCCTATCTGACCGCCAACAGACCGCACTTGCCTCCAGCGCCCCACCCGGCGCGGACGCCCCCCAGAAAGCCAGCATGACCGACACGCCGATCGACCGCATCCGCAACTTCTCGATCATCGCCCATATCGATCACGGGAAATCCACCCTCGCCGACCGCCTGATCCAGGCGACGGGCGGGCTGACCGATCGCGAAATGACCAACCAGGTCCTCGACAATATGGACCTGGAGCGTGAGCGCGGCATCACGATCAAGGCCCAGACCGTCCGCCTGCACTACAAGGCCAAAGATGGGCTGACCTATCAGCTCAACCTGATGGACACGCCTGGCCATGTCGATTTCGCCTATGAAGTCAGCCGCTCGCTGGCCGCCTGCGAAGGCTCGCTACTGGTCGTCGACGCGTCCCAGGGCGTCGAGGCGCAGACGCTGGCGAATGTGTACCAGGCCATCGAGGCCAATCACGAAATCGTCCCGGTGCTGAACAAGATCGACCTGCCGGCCGCCGAGCCCGAGAAGGTGAAGCAACAGATTGAGGATGTGATCGGCCTGGACGCGGAAGACGCGGTGATGATCTCGGCCAAGACCGGGATCAACATCGAAGGCGTGCTGGAAGCGCTCGTCACCCGCCTGCCCGCGCCCAAGGGCGATGCCAATGCGACGCTCAAGGCGCTTCTGGTAGATAGCTGGTACGACCAGTATCTCGGCGTGGTCATCCTCGTCCGCATCAAGGACGGGCGGCTCAAGCGCGGCATGCGTATCCGCATGATGTCCAACAACTCGGCCTATCAGGTCGAGCAGGTTGGCGTGTTTTCGCCCAAGATGATCCCGGTGGACGATCTCGGCCCGGGCGAGATGGGCTACATAACGGCTGCCATCAAGACCGTGGCCGATTGTTCGGTCGGTGACACCATCACCGATGACCGCAAGCCGTCCGAGACCGCTCTGCCGGGCTTCAAGCCCTCCATCCCCGTGGTTTGGTGCGGATTATTCCCCGTCGATGCCGATGATTTCGAGAAACTGCGCGAAAGCCTCGGCAAGTTGCGGCTCAACGATGCCAGCTTCCATTACGAGGCGGAGACATCGGCGGCACTCGGCTTTGGCTATCGCTGCGGCTTCCTCGGCCTGCTGCATCTGGAAATCATCCAGGAGCGCCTCTCGCGCGAATTCGATCTCGACCTGATCGCGACCGCACCGTCGGTTGTCTATCACATCAAGCGCACCAACGGCACGATGGAGGAATTGCACAACCCGGCCGATATGCCGGACCCGAGCCAGATCGCGCATATCGAGGAGCCCTGGATCAAGGCGACGATCATGGTGCCGGACGAATATCTCGGCTCCGTGCTGACGCTGTGCAATGATCGCCGTGGCCAGCAGGCGGACCTGACCTATGTGGGCAATCGCGCCATGGCGGTCTATCGCCTGCCGCTCAATGAAGTGGTGTTCGATTTCTACGACCGTCTGAAATCGGTCAGCCGCGGCTATGCCAGTTTCGACTATCACATGGATGGCTATGCCGAGAGCGAGCTCGTGCGCATCTCCATCCTGGTCAATGCCGATCCCGTCGATGCACTCAGCTTTGTTGCCCATCGCAGCGCCGCCGAAGCGCGCGGCCGCTCAATCTGTGCCAAGCTGAAGGAGTTGATCCCCAAGCAGCTCTTCAAGATCGCCATCCAGGCCGCCATCGGCAGCCGCGTGATCGCGCGCGAGACCATCAGCGCGCTCTCCAAGGACGTCACCGCCAAGTGTTATGGCGGCGATATTTCGCGCAAGCGCAAGCTGCTGGAGAAGCAGAAGGAGGGCAAGAAGCGCATGCGGCAGTTCGGCAAGGTGGAAATCCCGCAATCCGCCTTCCTCGCCGCTCTGAAGATGGATTCGTAATCCCGGCAGATTGCCCCGAGCACAAACAAAAATGGCGCCGGCCCCGCGAGGGACAGGCGCCATTTTCTTTGAGCGGCCGTCAGCTCAGAGCTTGAACGGCTTGCCCGGATTGGCCGGCTGGGCAATTGCGCGTCCATCCACCTTGAAACCATCGACCAGCTGGAAGCCCGGATCGGCATCCGCCGGGCGCGCATTCACGAAATTGATATCGCCGGTCCAGAGATGGTCTTCCTTGCGGAAGACGAAGTCGCCCTTGATAGTCGGGATGGTCAGCCCTTCCAGCGTGTTGATTAACGCCGCGCCGTCCATGCTGCCTTTGGTCGCCGTCAGCAGGGCAGAGACGACCGAGGCCATCACATTGCCATACTGCATGAAGCCGCTCGGGATCGGATCCTTCGTGCGCTCCAGCACTTCCTTGTAGAATTCATCGGCCAGCGCATTGCCCTTGTAGAGATTGAAGTTCCAGGCACACAGCGCCCAGAGATTGGCCGGAATCGCCTGCTTCAGCGTCTTCATCAGGATGAAGTCCAAAGACTGGTCCAGCACCACCTTGAACTTCTTGCCCAGATCGACCGCGCGGCCCTGCTGCCACAGCGCGATGCCATCGCCACCGGCAACCAGGTTCCACAACCCGTCAATCGGGGCTGCCTGCAACTGGTTGATCTGGTTGCGCATGTCGGACGTGCCGAGCTTGGCCAGGACCGGATCGGCGAAGCTCACCTTCTTGCCGATTTCCCTGTAGTAATCGCCAGCGAACTTCGTGAAGTTCGCATAGCCTTCGATCCAGTTGGCGCTGTCCGAAATCACCGCGCCCCAGGTCGAGACATCGGGAAATTTCTGCACCGCGAGCAATGCCATCGAGCGGGCGCGGAAATAGTCATTCTCAATGCCCGGAAACACATTGCGGCTGAAATTCTCATGGCTCAGCGTCGCCCCGGTGCCGCCGCAGGCGACCAGCACCGCATTGTTCTCGGTCAGCGCCGGTGTCATCGCCAGGATGGACGGGTAGAGCACCGCGCCCGTGATCAGCTTGTGACCCGCCGCCAGTGCCTCGCGCACACGGGCATTGGATTCATCGGGGCGGCCGCGATCGTCCATATAGGTGAATTCGAGTTTGCGCCCGGCGACGCCGCCTTTCTTGTTGATCAGATCGGCGGTGATCTCGGCGCCCTGCTTGGCGAAATTGGACACCACCGCGACCGGCCCGCTGAACGGCATGATCATCGGTATCTGCAGGGTGCCTGATGCCTGGGCGCGCGCCTGGCGGGCGCCGGCCAGCGTGGTGGCCGTCGCGGCAAGAGCGGTTCCAGCCAGCATCGTGCGGCGTGTGATCGTCATGGCAATCCTCCCGGATTTTGCATTTTTGGTTCGCCTGCGGGCGCTGCTGCCCGTCATCGCCGGCGAGATTGGCACGGATACCGCGCTCCTCCAATCTCCCTAATGGCGGGGCTTGGGCCGCACAACATGTGCTAACATCGCCGCATGCCGCCGATCCTGCCTGCCACCTACTATCACGACCATTATATCGAGATGTTGCGCTTCATCGAGACCACCTACGCCCAGGTGCTCGACGCCACCGACCGCGCCTTCATCGCCGATTTCCGCGCCCTCCCACATGCGGCGCAGTGCCTCTATGTCCGCATGGCCAATCGCCGCGGCGCCATCTTCGCCCGCGCCACGCTCCGCTACGACGAAATCCCCCGCCCCGCCCCTGCCTTCGCCGCCCTGATCAGCGCCGGCTTCGCCCGCACCATTGCCGCACCCGACCTGCCCGGCTTGCTCGCCATCCTGCCCAAG
>CANJOG010000304.1 GCA_947475475.1 Acetobacteraceae bacterium | reverse complement strand
GCTGCGGCATGTGTTTGCCGCCTATGCCGCGCATATCGCGGCGCAGGAAACGACGGCGATCATGATGCGCAATTACGAGGAAATGTCGCCGCCTCTGCGCGATGAACTGGCCGAGCGGCGGCGCAAGCGCGAGGGCGCGGTGGTCGAGGTGCTGCGCGCCGGCATTGCGGCGGGCGAATTCAGCCATCCGAAGCCGCGTATCGCGGTGCTGGCGGCTTTCGAAATGCTCCATTCGGTGCATGGATGGTTCGATCCGCGCGGCCGGATGAGCCGCGAGGAAATCGGCGCGATTTTGGCCGATCAGATCATGTCGGGGCTGGTGGTGCGGTAGTGCTGCACCCGGATGGGCCGATGCCCATCCGGATGTAGACATTCCAGCTTAGGATGCGCTCAGGCGTGGGTGCGGCGGCGGATGCCCACCAGGCCGGCGCAGGATGCCGCGAGCAGGGCGATGGATGCCGGCTCGGGAACCGCAACTGAGTCGATGCCCAGGCTCAGGTCGCCCATGCCGGGTGAGCCGTCAAACGCGTAATTGAACACCGCACCGGTAAGCAGCGACGCATTGAAGTCGGCGGCCGAGTACAAGGTATGGTCTGTCAAAACGGAAGAAAACATGACAAGCCGTACCGCGGAGCAGTCCCCACAATAATCGCGGCTCGCCACCCAAAGGGAGTTGCCGTGTATGACCGCGGTGGAGGGCGTTGAGGCGTCGGAGATGCTGTTAAAGGTAATGCCGCGGATCGTGAGCGAGATGTCGACGCCCCCGGCGACACGGCCAATGGAGAAAGTATCGCCGCTGCTCAGCGAATATCCGGCCAGGCTATATGACCAGGTCGCGGTATAGGCTTCGCCGGCCAGGCTGCCGGGGCCGAACAGCGTCAGGGCGCCGTCCTGACCGATGACATGGCCCTGGAAGCTGCCGGTCAAGTCGAGTGCCGAGGCGGGGGCGGCGCTGGCGAGGCCGAGGGCAAGCGCCAAGGCATAGACCACCGCGCGCGCGCCGGGGGCGGCTGCGGGTCGTGACGAATTCATGACTTGGACTCTTTCGGAGTTGTGGCGCGGGGCAGGTCACAAGCCGACTTTGTCAGAAGGAGTGTGCCGATGGGTGAAGATGACAGGCACACAGGCAGTTGAGGCGATGCGGATACAAAGGCACGCAGGATTCAGGCAATGCGCGAAAGTCGCATGGCGAAAAGGATTGCCTGCCGCCCTCTTGGGTTCAGGGGTATGTTTTGTCAAGCTAGCCGCGGGTACGGCGCTTGGAATTTTTAAAGAAAATATAAAGCGAAATCCGGTTCGATACGTAACGGCTGCCGATCGGTATGTGTCGGGGTATGGGCTGACCGGCGTGCTCCTGCCCGGCGCCGATCAGCGACCGTTTCCCGGGAGATGGAGCTTTCCAACTGGCCTCTCAGAACCCCAGCATCTTGCCGATCCGCTCGCGCGCATCCACCGCATCGGCGGTGGGCGAGACATAATCGCGCGGCAGGCGGCCGGTTTCGTGCACGGTAAAGCCCTCGGGATCGTCGTTGAAGACCTTGTTGCCCTCGGGCGACATGATCCAGTTGGCGAAAAGCCGCGCCGCATTCGGATGACGCGCGCGATTTGGCGCCGTCAGGATCAGATGTTGGTCCGAACTCGTGGTGTAATCGACAGGTAGCGCCTTCAGCGGCGCGCCCTTCTGCACCAGCGGCAGCATGACGGGAATGAGGTTCGGCAGCGTGACGGCCGCCTCGCCCGCAGCGAGCGCCTGGATGGAGGCAACGCCCCCCTCGACCTTGCGTGGCGCCAGGGCACCGATGGCGGCGATATAATCCGCGCCATAGCGGTCCATCAGGACTTTCCAGAATTCCATATGGGTTTCGCTATTCAGTGGATTGGGAATCACGATCCGGCCGCGCCAATGCGGTTGCGCCAGGTCCTTCCAGTCGCGCGGCGTCTCCTCGGCGCGCGTCCGCTCGGTATTGATGATCATCCACCAGGGCACGGTCTGCAGGATGGCGGTGTGTTCGGTGAGAAAGCGCTGCGGAAATCCGCCCGATTCCAGGATCGGTAGCTTTGCCTCGCGCACCGGCTGCGCCCAGCCGCGCTTCACGCAATCGGCGGCGAAGCGGGTGGAAAAGGCGCTGCTGGAAATCATGAAATCGGCCGGGATCGCCCCACTCTCCGCCTCGCCGGCATAGCGCGTGCGCAATGCCCCGCCCGAGAGCCGCAGGAAGGATGTCTTGATTCCAAACCGCGCGGCAAAGGCCTCGGCGGAGCGTTTGACCACCGCTTCGACAGGGGCGCCGTAGAACAGCAACTCGCCCTCGGCGCGCGCCGCCTTGATCAGCGCGTCGGTGGCGGCTTCCTGCGCCTGCGCGGTCTCGGTGGCCAGCATGCCAGCAGCGGCCAGCGCGCCCAGACGGCGGCGTGTCAGCGTGATCATCGTTCCGTCACTCCCAGTTTTGCTTTTTCTTGTTCCAGCCGCGCTATCAGCCGAATCCCAGCAGCTTGCCGATCTTCTCGCGCGACTCCACCGCATTGGCGGGCGGCGAGACATAGCGTTTCGGCAGTTTGGCGCTTTCATAGACCGTCATCTGGTCCGGATCGTCATTGAAGACCTTGTTGCCCTCGGGCGACATCAACCAGTTGGCGAACAGCCGCGCCGCATTGGGGTGTTTTGAGCGGTTTGGCGCGGTGAGCATCACATGCTGCTCCACGCCGGTAGTGAGATCGAGCATGACCGATTTCAGCGGCGCGCCCTTGGCGGTCAGGGACTGCACCACCGGCACGATATTGGGCAGGGTCAGCGCGCCCTCGCCGGCGGCGAGTGCCTGGGCGGCCGGGACGCCGCTATCGGCATGGCGGGGGTTCTGGTCGCGCAGTGCTGCGAGAAAGCCCTCGCCATACTGGTCCAGCATGACGCGCCAGAATTCCAGATGCACCTCGCTGGTCAGCGGATTGGGGATGATGAGGCGGTTGCGCCAACTCGGCGCGGTGAGGTCGGTCCAGTCGCGCGGATATTCGGCGGGGTTGGTCTTTTCGGTGTTCACCACCGCCAGCCAGGGCGCGGTTTGCAGAATGGCGGTGGACTCGGTGAGGAAGCGGGCAGGGAAGGTGGCGGCGGCGGGGAGATTTGCCTCGGGGAGGCGCTGCACCCATCCCTTGGCGGCGGCATCGCTGGCGTAACGCGAGGACAGCGCGCCGGTCATGATCACCAGGTCCGCGGCGCTATTGCCGCTCTCGGCCTCAGTGGCGAAGCGGGTGCGCAGCGCGCCGCCGGTCAGGCGCAGGAAGCTCGCCTTGATGCCATAGGCGGCGGTGAATTTGTCGGTGATGCGGCGGACCACGCTTTCGACGGGCGAGGCGTAGAAGACCAGCTCACCCTCGGCGCGGGCGGCGCGGATGAGGGTGTCGAGCGGGGTGGTCTGGGCGCGGGCTTGGGTGGCGAGGCTGGCGGCCAGGGAGGTGGCGGCGAGGCGCAGGTAGGTGCGTCGGTTCATTGTTGGGTTCCTCCGTTGGGAGGGGAGGTTAGCCTTGGGGTGGGGTGGGAGGCCAGGGGTGGTGTGGCGCGTGGTGATGAACGCACGTAGTCATTGGATTGGGGTATGCGCTCAATGTGGGTCATTGAGAGGAAGAACAGTCTCGTGTTAGAGAATTTCCAGTGCGCCTTCATGCTTGATGAAATTGACATCCTGCTCTTCACTTATGGTCATGCCCTCCGTGCCAACAACGATGAGACATCGACCCCCCGGAAGTTTACCCTTGAGGGCGACAGGTGAGACATCGAAATGGTCATGCCCCGCACGGCAG